>DYJV01000098.1 GCA_020722945.1 Candidatus Methylomirabilis sp.
TCTAACTCTCAAATATTTTAAAAATATCACTCGATTTAATATTAAAAATGATTTTGAAAACAAGATAGCAGAAAAATTTTTTGCTAAGATGTCAAAATTAGGATATGAAAGGAAGAGCTGCGAAACATTCGAAGAATTTATAGAAAAGATAGGTAATATAAGATTAAAACGTAAAGCATCAATTTTTTTAAAAATTCTTAGCAAGCTTTATTATAAAGATATAAAAGTAGATGTAAAAAGTAAAAAATTACTTATAAAGATTATAAAACAGATTTCAAATTCTATATAATAGTCATTATAGATAAAAGATTAGCATTATAATTTTATTTTCAGTGGGAAATTAGATAATCATCTTAATTCTATTTAGATAAGGGAAGTTATGGATATTTCAGAATATATAGGGACACTTTACAAAGATTCCAAAATAGATACTTTTGAAGAGTCGATTATAAACTATGCACTCGCATCAGAGATCCCATTCCTTTCAAAGGAGAAGGGGAGAGTTTTATCTATGATTACAAGATTAAAAAATCCAAAGAAAGTTTTGGAAATAGGACTTGGAAGTGGTTACTCAACATACATTATTTTAAGAGGTATAAATAAAAGTAGCAAACTAATTAGTATAGATTCCAACTTTTTTAGGGTTGATGCTTTTTATGAAAATATTTTTAAAAAACTCCCTAATCACCTTCAAACAAAATTACAAGTATATCCACTTAACGCTTTTTATGTAATAGAAAAGTTAAAGGAGGTAGAGGAACGATTTGATATGATATTTCTTGATGCAGGGAAACGAGATTATCTTGAATATCTGAAAAACCTTGTAAATTTACTTAATAAAGGTGGGGTATTGGTAGTAGATAACATAACATACCTAAAACAGACATTTAAAGAGGGCGATATAAAAAGGAGTAAAAATTATTTAGAGGGGATAAAGCTCACCCATCAAGCAAATATCTTTATGGCAAACTTAAATAATTTTGAAACTATATTTATACCAATAGGAGATGGTATATCTATCTCTTTTAAACTACAAGATTAACAAAATCACCTTTTATAGCATTTACAAGGCTATTGTTTGTATTTAGACCCATATCATAAGTAAGCTGCTCTGCTTTGGCTGGTGCATTTACAACTGCTCCTACTACATTTTGGGTAGTATTGTAACTACTTTCAGCTTTACCAGAAAAATTGTTCTGGCTTTGATTCATATAATCGAGTGTTTTACTTACAACTTGAGCACCAAAAGTTTGTGAATCGTATACTCCTGATATCATGATCTCCCCCTTTTCACACTGATATTAAATATCTCAAATAACAATATTAATATATAGTTATTTTTGAAGTTTTTCAAGTAATTTTTAAAAATTAAAAAAAATTAAATAATAGGGACAACAAAAGAAAATTTATCACTTTTGTTGACTACAACATCAGTATGAAAAACATCCTTTATTGTCTCTGGAGTAATAATAGTATGATCACCAGAAGCATAAAGTCTTTTATCGGCAAGTAAAATAAATTTGTCTGAGAATCTGAGTGCAATATTTATATCGTGAATTACAATAATAGCAATAATATTAAACTGCTTCACTATCTCTTTTATGAGATTCATAACCATTATCTGATTTTTTATATCAAGGTGGTTAATTGGCTCATCAAGTAACATAATTTTTGTAGATTGAACCAATACTCGACCTATTAAAACTTTTTGGAGCTCCCCCCCACTTAGTTCAGAAGTATCACGATAAATAATATCCTCTAACTTTAAAAAATGGACAACTTCTTGAACTTTCTGAATATCAGTAGTTGAGGGAACTATTCTTACATAAGGTTTTCGACCAAGTAGTAAAGCATCAAAAACTGAAACACTTTCACCTTCAGACTTCTGAGGCATATACCCTATAATTTTAGCAATCTCTCCCCTATGTAAATCAGCAATGTTAATATTATCAAACAGTATCTCTCCACATTGAGGTTTCAGAATATGAGCAAGCGATTTTAGAAGTGTGGTTTTACCAGAACCATTCAAACCAAGAACAGAAATTATCTCTCCACTATTTACTGTAAAATTTATATTTTCAAATATAAGCTTTTTTCTGTAAGAAAATTTTAAATTTTTTACCTCTATCATCTTTTGAGCTTACCCCTTATAAGTATAAATAAAAAAAGTGGAACACCTACAAAAGATGTTATTATCCCAACAGGTAAAACAATAGGTGATAGTAAAACTCTCGAAATAATGTCAGACAGTAGAAGTAGTGCACTACCTGTTATGGCAGAGTAAGGGACAAGGAATCTGTAATCACTTCCAATAATCATCCTTACTAAATGTGGAGCAATCAAACCTATAAATCCTATCACTCCAAGAAATGCAATTGTAACAGCAGTAAGGAGTGACGATAGAACCATTGTTGAGATAATCAAAAATCTTGTATCAACCCCAAGACTCCTTGCAGTATCCTCTCCCCATATAAATGCATTGTAACTCCAAGAGTTGTAAAGAAAAAATATTAGCAGGGGAATTAGGACAATAAACATAACTGATATATTCCCCCAAGTTGCTTTTGATAAGTCTCCAAATGTCCAAAAAACAGAGGAAGCAACCTGAATATCTGTTCCAAAATATTGTAAAAGCATTATCCCAGCAGAGAAAAAATAACTCAATGCAACTCCTGCCAAAATAAGTGCACCAGATGTAACTTTAACAATAAATGTTAAAAGCAGAATCGCAACAATTGCAATCATAGACCCTAAAAAGGCTGAAGACACAAGAAGAAATTTAAAGTGAGCCATTGAACTTAAAAAAATAATAGCAAAAGAAGCCCCAAATGCACCACCTTGTGCAACTCCAAGGGTGAATGGAGAAGCAAGCTGATTTCGTAAAACATTTTGCAATACACAACCTGAAACACCAAGTGCGGCACCAGATATAATAGCAGCTAAAGTCCTTGTTAATCTTAAGTTGATGATTATATGTTTAAGTTTAGGGTCAAAATTCCACGAAATAAGATCAATAATTGATATTTTAAATTCCCCTGTTTTTATAGAGAGAAAAGCAAGCAACAGAAGCAGAAGAGTCAGAAAAAACCCTAAAAAAAACTTTTTTATAGTAAGATTTCTATTCATTACCCTTTGCCATAATTGAAAAAAGTAAAAGATATTAAAGATGTTGTTTTTACAACATAAGCTATATTTTTGCAATATTTAATTCTCTAAAGCTCTAAATTATGAAGGGTATACTATTAAAATTAAAAAAGCTAATAAGCTACATTTTTGTATCAAAAAAATTATTTTTATACAAATTTATACTAATTAAAATATATTTATTTGGCTTAACATATTAAAATAATTGTATTAAAAGATATGGCATACCTTCTGCTCAATATCGTATTATATGAAAAAGGAGGGAACAAAATGGGAACAAAAAAAACAACTGCACTATTTTTATTTCTATTTTTAGGAACAACAGCTAATTTATTTGCAGAAGAAGCTAAACTTGACACAGGTAATACTGCATGGGTTCTAATTTCTACTGCTCTTGTAATGTTCATGACACCTATTGGGCTTGCACTATTCTATGGTGGAATGACTCGGACAAAAAATATGTTAAATACATTCACCATGAGTTTTACATCTTATGCATTAGCTTCTATATTATGGATGTTTTGGTGCTATTCAATTGCTTTTGGAACAGATATAGGGGGATTATCAGGTGATCTTTCATATCTTTTTATGAACAGCATTAATACCACTAAGCTGACTGGGAGCATCCCAACCTATGTATATGCAATTTTTCAAATGACTTTTGCATGTATAACAGTAGCACTTATAAGTGGTGCAGTAGTTGAGAGGATCAAATTCTCTTCTTGGTTACTCTTTACAATATTATGGGTAACATTTGTATATTCACCTATATGCCACTGGGTATGGGGTGGTGGATTTATTGCAAAAATGGGTGCTCTTGATTTCGCAGGTGGGACAGTTGTGCATATAAATGCAGGAGTTTCAGCACTTGTTTTGTCTTTGATTCTTGGTAAAAGGTTAAATTATAAAAAAGAAGCTATTTTACCATCCAGTGTTATCCTGACAGCTACAGGAGCTGGAATGCTTCTTTTCGGATGGTTTGGGTTTAATGCAGGGAGTCAGCTTGCTGCTGACGGGTTGGCTGGTTCTGCTTTCTTAGTTACCAATAGTGCGGCTTGTATCGGTGCAATTACATGGATGCTTGCTGAGTGGATGTTATCAAATAAACCTACTCTTCTTGGTCTGGCATCAGGTCTTGTAGCTGGACTTGTAGGGATAACTCCTGCTGCTGGATTTGTTGATCTATTTGGCTCTGTAATAATAGGTGCTGTTTCAGGAATGTTAGGATACTTTTCTGTTACAGTTTTAAAATCAAAACTTGGATACGATGATTCTCTTGATGCTTTTGGGGTTCATGGATTATGCGGTATATGGGGAGCATTGGCAACAGGGATATTTGCAAATCCTTCTGTAAATGAATTAGGAAAAGGTTTGCTGTATGGGAATCCTGGTCAACTTTGGACACAATTTGTATCTGTTGTTGTAACAATTTTATACTCTGCAATATTAACATTGATAATAGCCTATATTGTAAAAATTGCTACAAGAGGCATTAGAGTAAGCAAAGAGATTGAAATATCTGGTTTAGACTCTGCATATCATGGAGAGAGTGCTTTCCATCTCTAATATTATAAAATAAAAAATTTTAAACATAAAAATTTATTGGAGGATAAAATGTCATTGAAAAAAATAGAAGCAATAATAAAACCTTTTAAACTCGATGATGTAAAAGATGCTCTTAATTCTATTGGAGTTCAAGGTATTACCGTAACCGAAGTCAGAGGGTATGGAAGGCAAAAAGGTCATACAGAGTTATATCGTGGAGCTGAGTATGTAATTGATTTCATCCCAAAGATAAAGATAGAAATTGTTGTAAAAAACCAAGATGTTGATAAAACAATAGAAACAATCATAAAGTCTGCAAGAACAGAAAAAATTGGTGATGGGAAGATATTTGTTTACGATATAGAGAAGATATGCAGAATAAGAACTGGTGAACAGAATGAAGATGCATTATAGTTTTAATTAAATCAAGTTTAATTAATAAGAAATGAATAAAAAAGAGCGTTTATAGGCTTCTATTATCAGTTATAAACGCTCTTTTTCTATAAGATCAGTTAAAATTTGAAAGAGAGTTAAATAAATTATCTGAAGGTCTTTCTAAAAAGGGTAGTATCAAACGTTATGAAAGCATATTAGAAAGGATAGGTAGATTAAAAGAGAAATACAGCTTGATATCTCATTTTTACAAGATAGATGTCACCCAAAAAGATAATATTGTGAGTAAAATTTCTTACGAAATAAAGGATGAAAAGAAAATAAATGAGCGGTTTTCAGGTGGTTACAGATTAAGAACATCTATTTTTAATATTTCAGATGAAGAGCTTTGGAAAACCTACAATATGCTGACAAATGTTGAAGCAAGTTTCAGGAGCTTGAAATTCGAATTATCACTTAGACCGATATACCACAGAAAAGAAAACAGGATAGAGGGACATATTTTTTCAACAGTGTTTGCCTATCATCTACTTTGTGTAATCTATAGGAAACTTAAAGAACGTGGAATAAAACACTCTTGGAATACAATCAGAACGCATATGAATAGGCATAATCGGTCAGTATTAACAATGATAAATGCTG
>DYJV01000099.1 GCA_020722945.1 Candidatus Methylomirabilis sp.
TTTAATTCCCCTCTATGGAGGGGTGGCAGGCAAAGCCTGACGGGGTGGTCTTTTCTTTAGTTTTTTCTTTTTTTGTTTTTTTGCTTTTACTCTTTTTTATTTTTCTTCAGCCTTCAGCACTTCAGCCTTACGTCTGTTCTTAGCCCCTATCTATTTATCTTTTCAGGTGATGGAATTTGAAATACTTCAGCTCCTGCCGGAGGGTTGAAGTTAAACAAATCATCAGAAGAAATTTGGTTAAATAAAGATTTCTTAAAAATTAATTTGGTTACATCACCATTTAGATAGAAAACATGTGTTTGGATAATTGAGAAATCGTTCTTCGTAATAGAAAGGATAACTTTTTCAAATTGTGTAGTCGGCTTTTTAGGGTCCAATTGTAAATAGTATAGATTTTGGTTGTCATTGCCAGATATAATAGTTACATTGAACTCCTTTTCAACTTTATCAATACCTTCAAGAAGGACAAATATGAGATTTTTCTCCTTATTATCCTCTGCCAGATCTCCTACATTTACCTGATTGTCTCCGGGAAAGTAATACCAGATCTTCTTTCCATTGCTTGTTATGACTTGGGGATCTGGTGATGTATAATCCCACTTCATTTTGTCAGGCTTCTTGATAAAAAGCTTCCCTTCAAACTCTTGAAGCTGATTAACAGCTTTAAAAAAAGATATCTGCTTAAAATCCCCTTGAAAACTGATGACATTATCATATTTTTTATGAAGTTTACCCATTACATCAGCAAGCTCATCAGCAGAAAGAGGACATACAAGAAAAATAGAAAAAATAAGAAAAAACAAAAATTTTTTTAACATATTTTACTCCCACTCTATAGTTGCAGGCGGCTTAGACGATATGTCATACACCACTCTGTTAATACCCCTTATCTCATTTATTATCCGATTAGAGATCTTTCCAAGAACATCGTAAGGCAATTTTACCCAGTCAGCAGTCATACCATCTACACTGTTAACAGCTCTTAATGCTATGACATTCTCATATGTTCTCTCATCACCCATAACACCAACTGTCTTGACAGGGAGAAGCACCCCAAAACTCTGCCATATCTCTCTGTATAGGCCAGCTTTTTTGATTTCGGAGACAATTATATCATCTGCCTCTCTTAAAATATCGAGTCTCTCTTTTGTAACTTCACCTATAATCCTTATCGCAAGACCCGGACCGGGAAACGGCTGCCTATAAATAATATCATCAGGTATTCCAAGCTCATGCCCAAGCTCTCTAACTTCATCTTTAAAAAGCTCCCTCAACGGCTCTATTAACTTAAATTTCATTGTTTCGGGTAATCCACCAACATTGTGGTGACTTTTTATTGTGGCAGATGGACCTTTAAAAGAGACACTCTCTATTACATCTGGATACAAAGTCCCTTGTGCAAAAAAATCAACATCACCAAGCTTCTGCGACTCTTTCTCAAAAACCTCTATAAAGGTATTCCCTATTATCTTACGCTTCTTTTCTGGATCAGCAATCCCTTCTAATTTATTTAGAAAAAGCTCTTCAGCATCAACATATTTAAGGTTAATTTTGAAGTTATCCCTAAAAACTTTAACAACTTTTTCAGCTTCATTCTTTCTCAAAACACCATTATTTACAAATATACATTTAAGCTGATCACCTATTGCTCGATGAATAAGAACTGCTGCAACAGATGAATCAACTCCACCACTCAAACCACAGATAACAATTTTATCTTTGACTGCATCCCTTATTGTATCAACTGATTGATTAATAAATGAACCCATATTCCAGTTAGGAGTAGCTTTGCAAATTTTAAAACAGAAATTAGAAATTATATCCTTCCCAAATGTAGTATGAACAACTTCAGGATGAAACTGCACTCCCCATATCGTATTATCTACACTCTTAATTGCAGCATAAGGTGAATTTTCGGTAAAAGCAATAGACTCAAACCCATTGGGCAATTTGTCTATCTTGTCGCCATGGCTCATCCAGACTTGAAAGGAGTTTTGTAAACCTTCAAAAAGCTTACTTACATTTTTTATCTCTATTTGAGCAAAACCATACTCTCTCTTTTCAGAGGAGTGAACATTACCCCCAAAGATAAATGTTATTAACTGTATCCCATAACATATCCCAAGGATAGGAACACCAATTTCAAAAATTTCTTTAGATATTTTAGGTGCATCTTTATCGTAAACACTTGAAGGACCACCCGAAAGGATAATCCCTTTTGGGTGAAAATCTTTTATGTTGCTAATAGGTTTGTTGTAAGGGAATATCTCTGAATAAACTTTAAACTCCCTAATCCTCCTTGCTATCAACTGTGTATACTGAGAACCAAAATCAAGTATTAAAATTTTGTCGTAATCCATAGATATCTTCTCCCTATTTAATAAGCTCAACCATTCTTCTGACAGCTTCGTGCAGCCCTGTAAAAACAGCCATAGATATAATGCTATGACCTATGTTGAGCTCATTCATCCCCTCTATCTTGGCAATATCAGAAACATTTCGATAATTGAGACCGTGCCCTGCATTTAGGCCAATTCCGAGATTTAGAGTATATTTTGCAGCATTTTTTATATTTTGAAGTTCATAATCAATATCTTCTTTAGATACGGCATTTGCATATCTACCTGTATGCAACTCTACAAAATCTGTCCCTGCCTCTCTGCTTGCTCTTATCTGCTCTAAATCAGGATCGATAAATAGACTTACGCAAATCTTACTTTTTTTAAATGTTTCTATATATTTTTTGATATCATCAAAATATTTTACAACATCAAGACCACCCTCTGTTGTAATTTCTTCTCTCCTCTCAGGGACAATACAAACAGAGTGAGGCTTTATCTGTAGTGCAATATCAACTACATCTTCAAACAATCCCATTTCAAGATTAAGCTTACTCTTTATTATCTGAGAGAGTAAAATAACATCTCGATCTTTTATGTGTCTTCGATCCTCTCTCAAATGGACAGTAATCCCCGACGCTCCTGCTTCCTCAGCTATAAGTGCTGCATATATAGGATCAGGCTCACTAATCTTCCTTGCCTCTCTAATTGTAGCAATATGGTCAATATTAACACCAAGTTTGGGCATATAGACTCCATTAAATATTTTTTCTATTATATAATTAAGAGCCTTTCAAATCAAGAATTATTTTTTTATCAAATAAAAACAAATACCATTTTACGAAAATAATATTCTAAAAATAATATAAAAAACAATATATTATACATAAAAACGCTGTTTAATTTATTAATATTAATATTTTTTTTATTAAAATTAAACTTGACTTTATAATTAAGATATCTTAATGCAAACAAATTAATATTAATAATATTTTCTCTTAAGGAGGACAATGTTGAAAGATATTTGCAAGCTCTATATAAAAAGTATCGACAAAATCAGTGATAGCTTTGGTTTTATATCAAAATGGCTTACCACTATACTCGTTCTTATTGTTTGTTTTGATGTTGGCAATAGATATATATTTGGCAAAACCAATCCTGCAATGTATGAAGCAGAGTGGCATATTTACTCACTTATATTTCTGCTTGGTGCATCCTACGCTCTCAAATTTGACAAACATGTAAGAGTTGATATCACATACACCAAATTTTCATCCAGATCCAAAGCATGGATTAATTTCTTTGGTTCAATAATATTCTTGATACCCTTCTCTGCTCTTATGATTTATTCAACTTTAGACTGGGTTTATCAATCGTGGCTTACAAAAGAGATATCGCCAGACCCTGGTGGGTTGCCATTTAGATTTGCACTAAAAGCTTGTGTCCCTCTATGTTTTGGACTTCTCCTACTTCAAGGGTTAGCAGAATTTTTCAAAAATGCTCTCTGGCTCTTTGGAAATGAAGAGGATAAGAAATTTGCAAATTTAAATTTAGATTAATTTTTATAGGAGAAAAATATGGATATGTCAGTTCTTCATACTGCTATGCCGGGGATAATGTTTCTATTCCTCTTTGCAATTCTGCTTGGGGGTTATCCTGTTGCTTTTACACTTGGGGGAGTTGGTTTTATCTTTGGTGTTTTAAGTTTCGGTTTTGATTTCTTTCAACTTATCCCACTAAGATTCTGGGGGCAGATGGAAAATTTTACACTTATTGCAGTTCCACTCTTCATCTATATGGGACTTATGCTTGAAAAGAGTGGGATAGCCGAAGAGTTACTCGAAACAATGGCTCTTTTATTCGGCAAAGTCAGAGGTGGGCTTGCAATATCTGTTATTGTTGTAGGTGCACTCCTTGCCGCATCCACAGGGATTGTTGGAGCTACTGTTGTTACGATGGGTCTGCTTAGCCTTCCTACTATGCTTCATAGAGGTTACTCGCCAGAAACAGCAACGGGGGTTATAGCCGCATCAGGGACCCTGGGTCAAATAATCCCACCAAGTATAGTTCTTGTTCTACTCGGCACAATAATAAATGTCCCTATCGGTGATCTCTTTCTCGGTGCTATTATCCCTGGGTCTTTACTTGTTTTTCTATACATGGTTTGGATACTTATCCTTGCTATAATAAAGCCCGAATCTGTCCCTGCTATGCCAGCTCACGAGTTAGCAAATTTCAAAGGTAAAGTTGCTGTTATGCGGGTTGTTAAAGCAATTATCCCTCCAGTTGTATTGATGCTTTCAGTTTTAGGTTCTATATTTGCAGGGATTGCTTCACCAACAGAAGCTGCTGCGGTTGGGGCTCTTGGTGCAACAATCTTGACAATCTTCTACGGCAAATTCTCTTTTGCCACACTAAATTATGTAATGCAAGGCACCACTTTTCTTACCTGTATGGTCTTTATAATCCTCTTTGGAGCAACTGCCTTTGGTTTGGTTTTCAGAGGGATGGACGGGGATGTCTTCCTCAGAAATCTGATAACAACTTTACCTTTCGGAAGAGATGGAATCTTAATCTTGACAATGTTTATAATATTTACAGCGGGGTTTTTCTTAGACTTCATAGAGATAACATTTATCCATGTTCCTGTGCTTGCACCAATTATGCTTAGTTATGGAGTTGATCCACTATGGCTTGCAATACTTATAGCAGTCAATCTACAAACATCTTTCCTCACTCCACCATTTGGATTTTCACTATTCTACTTAAAAGGGGTAGCACCACCAAATGTTACAACAGGGCATATTTACAAAGGGATCATCCCTTATGTAGTATTGCAATTAATTGCAATACTAACTGTGGCTATATTCCCACAATTAGTAACTTATCTCCCAAATATTGTTTTCAAATAAATTATTAATATCAACAAAAAGCCTCTTTTTATAGAGGCTTTTTTATTTTCAAATTTTAAACTTTAGAAACTGAATCAAATGTTAATACTGGTAAGCTGATGATAATAGTAGTGGCTGCCTGTTTTTTATCTTTTTTTTGACAAACTTGGGCTAAGAAGTGTAGAGATGGAAGATTTGAACCCATTTTATAAAAATTATGAATATTGAATTGAGAATGGATAATTATTTTTTTAAAAAACTATAACATCCAAGGCAAAAATAAAACCTCCTTGCTTTTATCTTTTTCCCTGTTCTAAACACTAAAAGCTATTAAATAACAACTATTTTTCATCCCCATCTACTCAAAGGAGTGGTTAATTCCCCTCTACGGAGGGTGGGCAGCGTTAGGTGACGGGGTGGTCTTTTCTTTTCCCACAGTCTTCAACCTAATTTCTTTGACT
>DYJV01000100.1 GCA_020722945.1 Candidatus Methylomirabilis sp.
CACCCCTTGAGTAGAGGGGAATTAATTCATAATTTTTTTTAAAAGTAAGTTTAGCTGCTTCTTTTTTTGGAGCTTGAATTTTGTCTTTCTGATGATGATAGAACAGCTTTTCTTATCCTTATTGTTTTGGGAGTGATCTCAACTAATTCATCATCTGCTATAAAATGGAGAGCTTGTTCTATTGTAAATGGTTGAACAGGTTTTAATATTATATTTTCATCTTTTCCTGAAGCTCTCATATTTGTAAGCTTCTTCTCCTTGCAAGGATTAACTATCAAGTCTCCAAGCTTATTATACTCACCAATTACCATCCCTTCATAGACTTCGACTCCGGGATTGATAAACAATCTCCCCCTTGCTTCAAGATGGAATAGACCGTAAGCTACGCTTTTTCCGCTTCTGTCAGAAACAAGAGAACCAGTAAATCTAACAGGAAAATCCCCCCGATACTCATCATAACCTTTAAAATAAGTGTTTAAAATACCTGTTCCTTTTGTATCGGAGAGAAATTCATCTCTAAAACCTATCAATCCCCTTGATGGGACATAAAACTCCATTCTTACCCGGCCTGTCCCTTTGTTGTTCATTGTTATGAGCTGACCCTTTCTTATAAGCAGTTTTTCAGTAACTATACCTGAAAAAGACTCTTCGCAATCTATGTAAAGATGCTCTATTGGTTCAAAATTTTTACCATTAATTTTTTTGATTATAACTTTTGGTCTTCCAACAGCAAACTCAAAACCCTCTCTTCTCATAGATTCAATGAGGATAGCAAGTTGAAACTCTCCACGACCCTTTACGATAAAAGAGTCTTTCTCCTCAGATTCTTCAATTTTGATGGCAATATTTTTGAGTGTTTCTTTAATTAGTCGCTCCTTAATTTTTTTTGACTGAACAATTTTCCCCTCTCTTCCTGATAGTGGAGAGGTATTTATTGTAAATTTCATAGAAACAGTAGGCTCATCAACATGAATTCGTTTTAATGGTTTGGGATTTTCAGCAGTTGCGATAGTATCTCCTATCTTAACATCCTCTATCCCCGATATTAGTATAATATCACCCGGCTCTGCACTTTTTATCTCAGATAACTCTACCCCTTTATACGATTGTATCTTTGTAACTTTAAGGGGGGTGGTATTGAGCTCTTCATTTATACATACGAGATTTTCGTTACCTTTTATGCTTCCATTAAAAACTTTGCCTATTGCAAGTCTTCCAAGATAATCTGAATATCCGAGATCTGATACAAGCATCTGAAAAGGTTCATTCTCAATATACGATGGACCAGGGATATCCTCTATTATTGTTTCAAAAAGGAGTGTAAGATCGCTATCAGGATCAGACATACTCTTTTTTACAATACCTTGCTTGCCGATAGCATAAAGTGTAGAAAATTCTATCTGCTGTTCATTTGCATCAAGGTCAAAAAAAAGCTCATATATCTCATCAAGAACTTCTTCAACTCGTGCATCTTTTCTGTCAATTTTGTTGATAACAACTATTACTTTAAGCCCAAGTGAGAATGCTTTGTGTAGGACAAATCTTGTTTGTGGAAGTGGACCCTCTGATGCGTCTACAAGTAAAATTGCTCCGTCAGCCATAAATAGTGCTCGCTCCACTTCACCGCCAAAATCAGCATGCCCGGGAGTATCAATTATGTTTATTTTGCAACCTTTCCACATTATTGAGCAATTTTTGGCAGCAATGGTTATTCCTCGCTCCCTTTCGAGATCCATGCTATCCATCAATCTCTCTTGAACTTCCTGATTCTCTCTGAAAAGACCACTAAATTTGAACATACTATCTACAAGGGAAGTTTTCCCATGGTCAACATGTGCAATAATAGCTATATTTCTTAGGTTACTGTTGTTTAAAACTTTTTTCACTTAAAAACTCCTTTTGGGAAAATTTATAAAGAATTTGAGTATAACATTCTGATATTTTTGTAAACCTTAAAATATTTAATTTGAATAGAAGTGCAATCTGACTTTAAAACAGTATTAATTATTTGTGATTATATTTAGGATGATATAAATATTTTACCAAATCAGTGATTAATGTAGATATTGTCCAAATAAGACATTGGAATTTTGAATAAGAATAATTACCCCTTTTATTTAGTTTATTTTTAGCTTTGGATGTAAATATTTAGTTTTAACTCTTATTACTTTATTTTACTTCTATTTTTGAATGCCTGAGATAGTGTAAGTGGGTCAACATACTCTATTTCACTACCTATTGGGATACCTATCCCTATTCTTGAGATATTAATATTTTTGTCAAGCTTCTGCTCGATATTTTGGATAATGTAAGATGCTGTGGCATTACCTTCAGATGTAGGATTGGTGGCAATAATCAACTCTTTTATGTCACTATTTGCTACTCTGTTGATTAGCTCCTTTATTTTGATATTTTGAGGGTTGACTCCATCTATTGGTGAGAGAGCTCCATGTAAAATATGGTAATGCCCCTTAAATTCACCTGTATTCTCTATCCTATACATATCTACTACATTTTCTACAACACATACTGCAAATGGGTCTCTTTTTGGATTTTTGCATATTTCACAAATATCTCCAGTTGAAAAGTTGAAACATTTTTTGCAGAAGGTGATATTTTTTTTGAGGTTAATAATAGAGTTTGCAAGGTTGAGTGCATTGGTATTGTCAGAGTTTATAAGGAAAAAAGTAAGTCTCATAGCAGTTTTGTAGCCTATACCTGGCAGTTTTGAGAGATTGGCTATGACATCTTTTATAATTTGAGGATAAAAATTGTTTTCCAAAGAAACCTTTTGTAATTTAGGAGTTGTATTTTTTATATAAATATTTTAAGTATCATTACAATAAAAATGACAAAGAGTAAATAATTTTCATGAAACTTTTTCTTTTCAGGCACACTCAAACTGTCAATACAGTTGATGGAATTTTTAGATATAATGGACACTGTGATGTTGATGCCACAATAGATGGATTAAAGATATTTTACTTTTACAAAGATATACTTGCTGATCAAAATATCAGGGCAATATATTCAAGTGATCTTATAAGAGCTATAAAGGGTGGAAAAATATTATCAGAACTTCTTCAGATTCCACTTTATACTTCATATGAGCTCAGAGAGATAAAACAGGGAGTTTGGGAAGGATTAAGCTATGACGAAATAATGGATAGATACCCTGATGAAGCGAAGATGAAGTTTGCTGATTATGTCAATTTTAGGGTTGAAGGTGCTGAAAATCTTATAGATGCTTCAGTTAGGGTTAATAGCTTTATTGAGAGGCTTTACAAAAAGCATAAAGGTGAAGCTGTTACTATTGTTGCTCATGGCGGTATCAATACTCTGATTATACTTAAAGCATTAAATATGGAGCTTAAAGATTTTTTTAGGATAAAGCAAGATTTTGGATGTATGAATGAGATAGATTACTTTGATGATTTTTCAAAACTATTGAAACTAAATTACACACCTTTTTATAGGCAAGAGTATAAATAAGAAGAGAGAAATGTAGCTTTCTCTCTTCTTAATTTTTAAGTAGATGATTAGCAAAATAATAAAATCCACTTTTTCTACAAAATTTTACAACTTCTATTTTAACATTTATACGATTTTCTTAAAAAGAAGCACTTATTGCCACTCCTCCGTAAAGATTATCATTGCTTTCGTAAGCTTTTTCATCTCTAAGCCCGCTATCAACAATTGATGAGAAAGTGATAAAAGGTTTGATTTTAAAATGTTTATTAAGAGCAAAAGTTACATTTGCACCCAGATTAAAGTCAACAAGTCCACCATTGCTGTTTCCAAAGTAGCCTTCATTAAAATCAGAACTTCCATATCCGATAGAGGATGAGAGATTTAATGCTACTTCTTTTGATATTTCAAAACTATGGCTAACTCCGAAATTACCGTAAAGCCCGTGTATATTGTCAATGTCGTAATATAAACTCAATGTAGGTGATAAAATGGTGCCCAATCCCAATGCAACAAATGCTTCATAGGTTGAAGAAAGTCCTGTATTTGGGAATGAGTAATTGATGATACCGCCTGTAAAATTGAGAAGTTCATAACTGTATGAATAGCTCAATGTAAGATCTATCTCTGTGAATCTTCCACTTTGATCTCCATAACCAGCTTCTTTTCCATAATCTGTGGTATCCATGTTACCCCATGTATTGAATGAAAAAGATCCTACTTTTGCTGTAACTGAAGGCTGAAGAACAAAATCTTTATTTACTTCCATCCCTCTCCATATATATTTAGTTACACCTGCCAATTCAGCATCAACTCCTACACTGATCTCTGCTCTCAATAAAAAAGGCACTGTTAGTAAAGCAATTGCCAAAACTAAAATTCTGAAATTTTTTTTCATTTTTCTCCCCCTTATACATATTTAAGATATTTTAATAATGCACAAATGTTACCAAAAGATATTTTTATTATTTTAATAGTTATATCAACATGTTGCCCTTTAACGAGAGTAATAGTTGAGTGATACTATTATGTGCTAATTTTTTTGAGAACTTTTATTAATAGTTTTTAATATTTTGAAATAAAAGATTTTTAGATTATTTGATACAATGTCATCAAAAAATACATATATGTATCATTTCTATCTTTGATTAATGTAAAGAAAAATAAATTTAAGGAGATATTGGGGAAATGACTTATTTAAAGTTATATTTTGAGAAAAAACTACCCTAAAAATAAAATTCCATGTCAATGCTGATTTATGCAATACTCTTTAAATGCCAATATATACCAGAGCAGTATTATCTCTTCTGATAATCATTAGAGAGCTGTTTTTCTATTTAGTTATTTTAACAAATGCTTTTATGAGAAAACTTATAAAAACAGATCAGTAATGTTTTTATGGCTGATTAGATAACAGATATAGAATGTATAATGAATATTTTAAATAATCTTATAAATAAAAAAGTTATATTTCGATGTTGACAAAGAATAAGTAAATATAGTAACTCACCTACTATATGGATATTTAACAGTCAATCGTATGATTGGTAGTTATCTGCTAAGAGGTGGTTATAAATTACTAAAAATAAATCATCATCAAAAGCAGTAATAAAAACTTACTACACTTTATTTTTCTTGTTAGGCTTTTTTGGACATACTATTGCCAAAGATGATAAGTTTTTGGAATTACAAGCAAAGTGTTACCTACGCAATGAAAGATAAGAGGTAACGATGTTTATTGATTTGGTTCACAATATCTGGTGGGGGGGGATATAGTGGATATTATAAAATTGAAAAATACGGAAGAACAACTCCGAGATAGTAAAGAACGTCTGGATCTGGCTTTAAAAGGAGCAGGACTGGGGACATGGGACTGGCATATCCCAAGCGGCAAGGTGATTTTCAACGAGCTCTGGACTGAGATGCTCGGTTACACTCTTGAAGAAATCGAGCCGAATGTGAGCAGTTGGGAGAAACTACTTCACCCGGATGATATAAAGACCGTGATGGCAACTTTGACCGACTATCTGGAAGGGCGAAATCCTTTTTACCATATAGAATATCGCCTGCAGACCAAATCTGGAGAGTGGAAATGGATTTTTGATACCGGCAAGGTGTTTGAAAGAGATAAGGATGGCAAGCCGGTTCGTATGCTTGGCATACATCAGGACATCACCGACCGCAAGC
>DYJV01000101.1 GCA_020722945.1 Candidatus Methylomirabilis sp.
GAGGG
The DNA here is from genome assembly GCA_020722945.1 of Candidatus Methylomirabilis sp. Lineage (GTDB taxonomy): Bacteria > DYJV01 > DYJV01 > DYJV01 > DYJV01 > DYJV01. The sequence goes on from DYJV01000101.1 coordinate 6, forward strand.
GAATTAACCACAGCTTTGCGGCACCCCTTGAGTAGAGGGGAATTTTTTAAAAAAATAATTATCCATTCAAAATTCAAAATTAATCATTCACAATTTTTATAAGATGAATTTAGCTCTCCCAGCCATATACTACTCTCACTTTGAAGATTAAAATTGCATAATAAGAATTTTAAATTTATTTTTATCTTGAAATATTTTTACACATAATATATTGATTTTTTATGAAGATAGCCGCTATACAACTTGAATGTTCCACAAATTTTTCTGATAATGTTGAGAAATGCAAGAGTTTCATCAATATTGCATCAGATTATGCACCTGACCTAATATGTTTCCCTGAACTTGCATTTTACCATTGGTTTCCATCTTTGATAGATCCATATTACCTTTCATTTGCTACTCCAATAATCTCGCCACTTATAAACGATTTTCAAAATATAGCAAAAGAGAAGCAGGTAGTTCTTCTGTTGCCCTTCTTTGAAAAAGACATTGCATCAGGAGTTTACTACAATTCAGCCACTATTATTGATAAAAATGGAGAAATCAAAGGTTTATACAGAAAAGTTCATATCCCCCTCATCCCCAACTGGGAGGAGAAATATTACTTCAAACCGGGGAATCTCGGTTTTCCTGTAATTGATACATCTATTGGCAAGATAGGGATACAGCTTGGCTGGGATGTTTTTTTTCCTGAAGCAGCAAGGATACTTACACTAAAAGGTGCAGATATCATTGTTTCACCTACATGTTCAGCTTTATCATCCCAATCAAGATGGCTAAAGGTTCTCACCACATCAGCTTTAATCAATACTGTTTTTATTTGTAGAATAAACCGAGTAGGGAAACAGGGTGAGCTTGAATTTTACGGTGGTAGCTTCTCTGTTTTTCCTGACGGCACACTGGTCAGTGAACCTGCTGGTGAATCAGAGAGTGTTGTTTTGTGGGATATCAACTTCAACGAAACATCAGAGGCAAGAAGGGTTTTCCCATTTTTAAGAGATAGACGAGAGAAAGAGTATACCGATATCGTCGGCATCCCTTTTGAGAGCATTATCAAAGAGAGACAATCATATGACTGAAAAAGAGCGTAAAATATGTGTAGTTTGTGCATGGAGAGAGAGTTGTGCAAAGAAATTCTCCCTTGGAGAGGGTAAGATAAATTGCCCCGATTTCTGCAAAGATCTTAACATAAAAAATATAGAGGACCCCAATGAAACAAAATCTTCAAAACCTGATCCAACAAACAATTAACAATCTTTACAATATAAACATTGATTCTGCCAAAATAAGAATTGAAACCCCTAAAAGTAAAAATTTTGGTGATTTTTCTACTACAATTTCAATGATATTAGCTCCTCAGTTGAAAGATAAGCCTGAAAATATCGCTCAAAATCTTATCAACCAATTTATCAATGAGCCAATGTTTAAAAAAGTCGAGATTGCAGGAAAAGGTTTCATAAATTTCTTTTTAGAGGAATCTATTTGGGTCAAGATGCTTAACTCTCTATCCAACGACCCCGATTTTTTCAAAAACAATATTGGAAAAGATAAAAATGTCCTAATAGAATTTGTCAGTGCCAATCCGACCGGTCCACTTCATATTGGTCATGGAAGAGGAGCTGTGCTTGGTGATGTCCTCGGTAATTTACTCAAGATTAACGGTTACAATGTTACCAAAGAGTATTATACCAATGATGCAGGGAATCAGATGAGGATACTTGGAGATTCTATATATTTAAGATTGAAAGAGTTAAAAGGGGAGAAAATAGATTTTCCCCAAGATTACTACCAGGGCGATTATATTACTAAAATAGCAAAAAAGTTACTCCAATCACCCGCAGATATTATCAACAAAGATATAGACTACTTTACAGAAGAGGGAGTTGCTTCTATACTTCCAGAAATAAAAGATGACCTAAAAGATTTTGGAGTTGTTTTTGATACATGGTTCAGCGAAAAAACTCTCTTCACATCAGGGAAAGTCGAAAATATAATCAAACAAATGAAATCAGATGGTGGACTTTATTTCAAAGAGAATGCATGGTGGCTCAAAGTAGAGGGTGATGAAGATAGAGTAGTTATTAAATCTGATGGTTCATATACATACCTTGCTTCAGATATAGCCTACCACAAAAACAAATTTGAGAGAGGGTTTGATATTTTAGTAGATATTTGGGGAGCAGATCACCACGGATACATTCCGAGGATACGTGCTGCAATCAAAAAATGTGGAGAAGACCCTGACAAACTAAAAATTATGTTGGTTCAAATGGTTACCCTTCTTAGAAACAGGGAGAAAATTCCAATGTCCACAAGAAAAGGGAAATTTGTTACTTTAAAAGAGGTAGTTGATGAAGTTGGGAAAGATGCTTCAAGATTTATCTTCATGACAAGGAGACACGATGCACAACTTGAATTTGACCTTGAGCTTGCAAAAGAAAAATCTAATGACAATCCTGTATATTATGTCCAGTATGCACATGCAAGGATTTGCAGCATACTTAAAAATTCTGAAATTCCTATTCCCCAAAAAATAGATAAAATAAGTTGTCCAGATGATATTGACATAATAAAATTACTATTAGAGTTTAAAGATACCCTCATAACAGCTTCAGAAAACCTTGAGCCTCACCTCGTTACATATTATCTGATACAATTAGCCTCAAATTTCCACTCCTATTACAATAGAAACAAAATTCTTGGAAATAGTGAAAGATTATTTTTGATAGAAGCTATAAAGAAAGTTCTCAAACAGGGTCTTGATATACTCGGAGTCTCTGCACCAGAAACAATGTAATTTATGTTGCCTCTACACTGCCCACTCCTTTTGCTATATCTTTTCAACTTCAGATAAACAACAAATGATAAAAAGGTATCTCCCCTATATCTTACTTATACTGACTACTCTTTTCTGGTCAGGAAATTTTGTATTGAGTAAAGGGATAAACCAGATTATACATCCTATTGCTTTAGGATTTTGGAGATGGCTTATAGCAGGCTTGATACTCCTCCCTTTTTCATATAGTATGCTTATAAAACAGAGACATCTGATAAAGAAACATTTTTTATACTTCAATTTTCTCGGCTTTTTAGGGATAACCTCCTTTAATATTCTTATTTACTTTGCAATGCACTACACCACTGCAATTAATGCTGTATTAGTCAACTCTTTTGTCCCTATAATGATATTGGTGGTATCTCTTGCTGTGTATAAAGAGAAACCTATGATTTCACAGATATTTGGGATACTGATATCGATCTTAGGTATTTTCAGTATAATGCTCAAAGGAAACTTATTTGCAATTTTTGAGCTATCTTTTAATATCGGCGATATCCTTGTATTTGTTGCAGGATTGACGTGGGCTATTTATACAGTGTTACTCAGAAGCCTTCCAAAGGATATTCATCCTCTCCTATTTCTTGAATCAATAATTATACTCGGGTTGATATATCTACTGCCTATGTATCTTTTTGAATTATATAAATTTGGTGGATTTCAACCTGATATAAAGATAGTTGTAAGTATCGGATACGTTGCAATTTTTGCATCTGTTCTTGCGTTTATCTTCTGGAATAAAGCTGTAAAAGATGTGGGAGCAGCCAAAGCAGGACCATTTATACACCTGATGCCCATATTTGGGGCACTCCTTGCTTCAATATTTTTAGATGAAAAGCTTCAATTATATCATGTAGCAGGGATATCTCTTGTATTTATAGGGATTTTTATAGTAAATAGGAAGTGACATATTGAGTATATTTTTAATTTTTAATGATTAACTCTTTTTGGGCTCTCTTCATCTTTAATGCTCTCTCCACAAAGATACTACCTCCTGTATCTATGTCAATGCCTGTATAATACATCAATGCAGAGTAAGTGGATGGTAAAGGCGTAAATATCTGAACCTGCTCAGGTGGGGTTTTGATATGCTTCTGTATATATTTGTTAAGATTCTCCATATTATTTTGAGAACATCCAGGGTGCCCAGCAATAAAATAGTAAGTTAAAAAATATTTTAAACTATTTTTTCTCGATATAGAGTAAAATTTATCTATAAATTCTGATAGGTCAAAGTTAGACGGCTTTCCCATCAATCTAAGAACATCTTTATCTGTGTGTTCTGGTGCTATTTTCAACTGCCCAGAAACATGGTATTTTATAAGCTCCTCAAGATATTTTTCACCACTTTTGGAGTCTTTTAATATTAAGTCTGTCCTCACTCCAGAGCTAACAAAAATTTTCTTTATAGAGGGGATTTTTCTGACTGCTCTGTATAAATCTATAAGGTTACTATGGTCAACACTCATATTAGAACAAATTTGAGGAGTCAAACACCGCTTATCCTTACATTTCCCATACTTGATTTTCTTGTCGCACTCAAACATATACATATTAGCAGTAGGACCACCCAAATCCCTTATAACTCCATCAAAATGCTTTAGTTTGGAAATAAAATGAAGCTCTCTAATAATAGATTCTTTACTTCTGCTAACAACTCTTGTCCCTTGATGCACAGCAATAGAGCAAAAATTACACTCACCAAAACAACCTCTGTTGATAGTAAGAGAAAACTTTACTGTATCAAGTGCCTTGACTTTCCCAAGTTTTTTTATCTCTGGATGAATATCGTGCTCAAATTCCATTTCATAAATAGCATCAAGTTCTCTCTGTTCGAGGACTCTCTGTGGTGGATTGTGGATAAGTATTCTATCACCATGCCTCTGCAAAAGCCCTTTTGCTGTAACAGGATCACTATTTTCATAGAATATCTGAAACATTTCAGAAAATTTACTCTTACTAGCAGAAACCTCTTCATAGGATGGAAGTTCTATATAACCACCTTTCAAATTTTTACTAATATAGCATATTCCAAGTATATTGCTATAATCGTCATCTCTGGCTAATCTTTCGGCTAATTCAAGGATGGAAAGCTCCCCCATTCCATAAATTAAAATATCAGCTTTAGAGTCAAAAAGTATAGAACGCCGTATCTTATCATCCCAATAATCGTAATGAGCAACTCTTCTAAGACTTGCCTCTACTCCACCGATAACTATCTTCCTTTTAAATTTGTCAAACTGCTTTATGAGATTGGTGTATTTGATGGTGGCACGGTCAGGTCTTCGGTTGTTTACTCCACCAGGGGTCAAATCATCCTCTCTCCTTCTCTTCATAAGTGAGGTATAATTGGAGACCATAGAATCTACGGCACCTGCACTTACTCCCCAGAAAAGTTTTGGGACTCCAAGTGAAAGTATATCATCAGGAGTATCCAAACTTGGCTGTGAAATCACCCCAACCTTGTATCCTCTACTTATAAGCAACTTACCAAGTATTGCCACTCCACAGTATGGCGAATCAATATACGCATCACCCAATACGAATATTATATCAAGCTCACTCCAACCGAGTGATTTTAGGTCATTTTGATTAATTGGCAGAAACATACCGATACTAATACAGTAATTTTGAATTTAGTCAAAATATATTTTGAAGTATCCAATAATTTTGAAAAAAAATTTTATTTAGAAATTAACTTTACTTGAGTCTTACACCTGCTTTGGATAATGATTAATGATGAATTGACAATTGAGAATGGATAATTGATAATTTTGAATT
>DYJV01000028.1 GCA_020722945.1 Candidatus Methylomirabilis sp.
TCCATAAACACCGAAGTAGTTAGAAGCAATTCCATAAACACCGTAGGAAGAAGCAGTTCCATAAACACCGTAGGAAGAAGCAGTTCCATAAACACCGTAGCAGCCAGAAGCATGTCCATAAACACTGTAGCAAGAAGCATATCCATAAACACCGTAGGAAGGAGCACATCCATAAACACCATAGCAGCAAGAAGCACATCCATAAACACCATAGCAGCAAGAAGCACATCCATAAACACCGTAGGAAGGAGCACATCCATAAACACCATAGCAGCCAGAAGCACATCCATAAACACCGTAGGAAGAAGCATATCCATAAACACCGAAGTAGTTATAAGCAGTTCCATAAACACCGAAGTCATAAGCAGTTCCATAAACACCGAAGTTAGAAGCAGTTCCATAAACACCGTAGCAGCCAGAAGCACATCCATAAACACCGTAGCAACAAGAAGTAGTTCCATAAACACCGTAGTTGTCAGAAGCATATCCATAAACATGACTTGCTTGAATTGCTCCATTTGTACACATTGCGTAACAATTTGTACCACTGTACATACAAATCTGCAATGGCGCAAAACAACTATATGAACCATCGTTAGTTACAAAATATTTTAATTGAGAACAAATATATACATAATTACATACATAATTGCTATGTATTCCATCTGGGGATATATATGTTAACTTACAACTAATTACTCCAGTACATGAATTAGATAACTCACACGTCATATAATGACAGTTAAACATATTTACATTACGAATACGAATTGCACATCCACTACTTACGTTATATGTATAACAACCATAATACATCCCATTTATATTAAATTCGGTACAAATTCCACATGATGGGTTTTGAAGATATAATCCAATGAGATTATTGTCACCACAATATATCAAATGACCACAGTTTATACAAAAACATCCTATACAGCCACTACAAGAGCAAACAGTTCCTCTAATAGTAGCATTATTGAAAGTTGCATTACCAGCAGCGTCTATGCACCATCCGGTTAATGCTGTGCTATCATAGCACCCGCTGATTGCACCTGCTGAATTTAAGATTAAATTACCAGAATATAAACATGCTGAATTGAAGTTCCAACCTGCTATTTGCGCTGTAAGCGTGCCAAGATTTAAATCTCTTGACATTTCAAAGAATGGCACTCCTGATTTCGTAGGAGTAAATCCAAAACCATAACGAGTTGTAAGATCACCGTTACACCAAATTTGCCCGAACGTAAGATACATTCTATTTCCTGGCAACCCGTCATGCGCATAGAATGTGCCAATGTGCGGAACACTAGACCCAATTATTGAGCCACCACCCCAAGCATAATCCAAACACGTAGAAATAATCATAGATCCAGCGTTCAAATGTTTTTGAGTAATAGTCCATCCACCAATTGTACCGCTAGTAGATTTTAAAGCACCAGCAGGTGTAACTGAGAACGGTGCATCAATCTGAGTAGTAGCACCAGCCCAAAAACCGGCATCTGGTTTCATTTGAACACGAGTATTGCCATTTCCAGCGTATAAACCTTCTGTTGAACTAATTGTAAAACCACCGATAACACCACACAAGGCACAAATGGTACCTGTAAACGTACCAGATGTAGCACATACATTACCACAAACAGTTAAATTTGAGCCATCCCATGCTAATTTAGGCGCAGACGAACCGCCGAATTTAAACGTACCATCAGTCATGCTGATACATGAACCAGTAGTGCTATTATTCCAGTTCAAAGATGTCAATGTGCCAGACTTGATAGCATTCGCAGTAATAGTACCACCTTGATTACATTTCCAAGCAGTAGCAACAGAGCCTAACTCTAGTTGTAACCCAGAAACATACAACCATGATTCTGCGGCTGGACGATAGTTATATATCAGAATTTTAACAAATGCTGCATTTGATGGCATAACTTTAGTGCCAGAATATCTTCTTGGTGTTGATGTTACATCGCTTCTATCCAAAGCAGCAGGATAGTCATAACATATATAGGTTCTATTTATATCATAGTATTCTAAGCCAAGAAATGCCCTTGGTGCGTTTGTACCTTCTTTTGCCAAATACCCACTGAGTGTATAAGTTGCATTACATTGCACAGGAATAAAGTTAAGTGAGTAAACCTTTGCATAAGTTGTATTATTAGCAGCATAAAGCCTTAATGCATTTGAATTAGATTTTGCATAAATCGCACAAATACTAGTTCGATGTACTGTTGCTATATCACTCGACACACCTGTATGAGTAACATATTCACCAATAATAGTACCGCTTGGAATTGAAGGCAAATATGATGCTGCATATTTTACATCTCTAAAATCTGGGTCTGGCAAGATATTACCATTAGATAATACTTCAATATCTCCTTTGATACTCATTATGCCGCTTAATGAGTCATATGTCATATATTGACCAGTTGGACAACCAGCAGCAATACCATAAGTGGGCGTTGAGAAGCTACCCCAACCACAGAGATTCCCTATTCTAATTCGACTTGTAGTGCTAGTCCAAGGTGCACCATCGTGTGTATAAAGATCAATATACGGGCACTGACCATTGAGTATTATACCGCCACAACCTAAGTAGGAGCCGTAGTTTACAATTGCTTGGCCTTTAGTAAAATTAAATCTTGTGCCAGATTTAATATTGAGATTTACATAACAACCAGCTGTATTGCAACCACAATTAATTACACAACCCCAATAATCATTTAATCCATCTTTAATACGAACAAGATCACCAATAGCAAATTGATTTACTTCGTTATTAAGATAGACATTAAATGAATCAGATGTTGGATTACAATCATAAACTGACACACCAGCGGGCCTAATCATTGTACAACCACCGATAATACTTATCTGATCTTTGATAAACACGGTGGTTTTAATTGCACCACGAGCACAAATATTATTAAATTCGGCGTTACCTGTACAATCAATCTTCCAGCCACTAGACCCGGCAATATAGTTGGCAGAAATAGCACCTGCTGAGTTTAAGATTAAATTACCAGAATATAAACATGCTGAGTTGAAGTTCCAACCTGCTATTTGATTACAAGCATTATTACCGTTTATGTCAGTATCAGCTCTAAACACATAAACATTTACACCACGAGTTACAGCTAGACCATATCTACCAGTCCAGATTCCATTATTATAAGTCTGTCCAATCCATTCGCCATAATCAGTACTTAGTCTACGTGTAAAAATTGATTGACAAGTACTATATAATGCTATACCACCAGTTGAAACACTATGGCATAAATAGTTAGGTGTTATTATCCATCCACCAATTGTACCGCTAGTAGATTTTAAAGCACCAGCAGGTGTAACTGAGAACGGTGCATCAATCTGAGTAGTAGCACCAGCCCAAAAACCGGCATCTGGTTTCATTTGAACACGAGTATTGCCATTTCCAGCGTATAAACCTTCTGTTGAACTAATTGTAAAACCACCGATAACACCACACAAGGCACAAATGGTACCTGTCATGTTGACATTACCATTAACAGCATTTATATTAAATGTATTTGTTGCACCATTCCAAGCTTGAAAACCAATACTATTAAATACAATTCCACTTATTACTCCATTACCAGCATTTAACGCTGTTCTAAAGTCTTTAGCAATTATCTGTTCTGAAGTTGTAATATCAGCATTACCAACTCGTAAAGGATTAACGCTAGAACTATAAGTACTTTGTGAAGAAGCATTACCAGTCTTATCTACAGCAATAGCTGAATAACTTCTGGCTTCATAATTAGGATCATGTTCATTATCATTAAATAATTGTGTAGTCCATCTATCTTCTATTAGTTCTTCACTACCAGAACCAATTTTTCTATAAATTTTAAAATGGGAAAAATCATCAGGTATACCACCAGTAACATCTAAGTAAATTGTAACACCACCAGTTGTCGGTACAATACTACTAATTATAGGTACACCGGGTGCAATTTGATCAGCAGTTATTGTTAAATATGCTTCGGTATTGGGTTGTCCATAATAATGTTTATCACCACTTTCTATACCCAAATCACTCATTAACCCGGTATGACTAATTGATACAGCTCTAAAATTATAATTTCCAGAATTTAATCCTTGCCAAATAATATCTAAGTTTTCATCTATTGTACTACCAATAGCTTTAAATGAACTTTCTGGCTCTGTGTTTAATTTGTAAAACACAGCAATTTGCATAACATTGTTTATTGGTTTTACAAACTGAAAATTAAGTCTAGTTTGTGTGGTTCCATCTGACAAAATATCATTATATAATGTCAAACTTGTCATTTCTGGTTTATTTGGTTTTGTATAAGCAGAATATGGATTCTGTTCTGGTGAAGATGCTGGTGTTATAGGTGTATAAGTGTACACAGATGAATCATATTCTCTGGCATCAATTATTGTGTGTTCTTCTGTTTTTTCTATTTGTTCAATAAGGAAAGTCTTAGCAGACCAACCATATTTACCAGCGGTTATTGTTATAAGATTACCAGCGTCTAATGTAGATGGTATTCCATTTTCTACCGTAAGTTTTACTCTTTTAAGTTGTAAAATACCTTTTTTAAAATAATATTGAGCTAATTTATGTGCCGTGTGATCATCAGAGATCAATCTGAATTCTATTTCAGAAGTATTCCATTTACCAATTCTTGTTGCATGTGTAGAATTAATTAAATTTGTATCGCCAAGTGGTGATTCTTCGTTCACAGCAGGTTTTTTTCTAAATTTACCACTTTCTGCCTCTAAATCATAACTGAGCTTCATTCTATTAATCTGTGCTTCTAATTCTGGTTCAGTCCAAGGTTCAACAAAACAATTATAACCATTTTCACCACTTTCATCAAAAGCAGCAGCAACAGTATCCCGAGAACTATCTATTGTAAGTTTTATTTTTCCATCTTCTTCATATAATATACCTCTACAACTTCTTAATAGTTCATCAAGCCATATACCAAAATTCTGTTTCTGATTAATGGTTCCATCTATATAAAAAGCTTGCGTAGCACATTCTGCTATTGCACTTGAAAAATCAACATCACCAGAGTTAATACCAAGACCATAACCTTCGTATTCAGTTGTTGGTTTTGTAAGTATATTATAGATTATCTGGGCAGGATTTCTTTCAGGTGCAGAATCTACAGAATTTTGAATACCCTGAATATCAGCATAAACTTGTGCAGTAGCACCATCTGTTAATAAAGGTACTGCTGGTGTTCCATCATCTTCATAGTAGAATTCTACATAGGAAAATCCGGGCCAATCACTTTCTATTCCATCAACAATTTCAGGACTACCACTAGAACCAGTGCCACGATAAATACGAACCTTAATATTACGTGAATCATTTGTTGGTTTGTAACCATTTATACCACTAGCCTCATCATACACTATTTCTTTATTGAAATAGACTTTAGAAACTTTGTATATCGGGCCAGAACCAACCATGAATTGTGATAAAGCAAGATTTATCCAAGCCAAAGGAAAACGGTAAACATAACCAAAATGAATAGGTACAGCGTTCCAAGATTCATTTATCCCATTTTCTGAATAATAGTCATAAGCTATTTGTGCATCTGGAAATGGAGTATCTAAATATTCATATCCTATTTCACGAAGTGTTAGTCTTATTGTACTTCCATAAGAATCAATCTTATTAACACGACCAACAAACTTCTTTGTTACGTTTGAACCATCATCATAATACAAAGTAAATTTCTGATTTAAAAGTCCATAATTTGTCTGTAAAGTATCAAAATAATTATCATGATTACCAAGCTCTATATTTATAGTTCTAATTCTATTTCCAGTATTTTCGCTCATCTGGAAATAACGAATTAATGAAAAACTATCTACAATCCTTGGTTCCCAGTATTTATTATCATAGTCTAATGGTTCAGACGCAAAATAATAATCAACTGAACCTATTGTAGTATGAATTCTAAGCATGATTTCCACCTTAAACGATTTCTTCTATAACAAATGGTAAAGTTTGTATATTAGCCATTTGATAAGATTTTGAATATTCTTTAACTGATTGTACCAAAAAACATTGAGAAGAATCAGCAGTATAATCTAAATATAACACAAATGGTTTATATGTTAAACGCATTTTAACAATTTCATCTGTTTTTACATTATCAAGTACACCATTAAACGCACGCCTTGTTCTACCAAGCTTTTCTGTACTTATATAACCAGACTTAAACTCAGTTATGGCCATTTTTGGAATATATGTAACCTGAAAACCTGCTTTAGGATTCCATACTTCAATTGCTGTTCCAATAAGAACATTTCCTATTTTAAAATATGTTGTTTCAAATAATGGTGTTTGTGTTGGTATTGTAATTTTTATATATCTATAAGTTCCACTAAGATTAACCCATTTATGAATATAGTTTTCATCATAGATTTCGTCTTTTGTCATACCTGTAATAGATTCTATTGTTGTATAATTTACATCATCTACACTAATAGCCACAGTACAGGCAGCAAAATTTATTCTATTTAAAAATAAAGAATTATAGCTAACATTAGTACCAAAATCTAATTTTACCCAAGATTCTGTAATTACTGTACTTTTCCAACTTTTTACAGGTTCTATTGATTTTAAATTACTAACAGGAAAAGAAGCATTAGCTGATGAGGCAGTTATTGTAATTGTATCATTAGAATCAGTTGGTCTATAGTCAAATATTATTTTCATAAATTATCACCTGATTCCCAACATTTTCTTTTTAAATTCTTCAATAAGTGCAATTGCACTTGGATCATTGGTTTTAGCAGCGGATATCATTTTATCTAACATTTTCTGAGCATCACGACTAGAACCAACATCCATAAAAATTATATCACCTTTTTGTGTAGTTCGTTCTTCTGCCACTCTCATTTTCATTGTTTCTTCTATTTTATTAAATATATCTTCCATTTTACATTGAGCTTCTTTTGCTTTTTCTTTCATCTTCTGAGCATTTTCTATCATCAAATTAAACAGATCAGATTGAGCAGCAAACCAGTCATCAGATTCACGTTCGGCATTATTTATCCTATTAAGAATTGTTTCTTTTTGATAATCAAACCACATTTGATATGGGTCTTGAAAGTTACCACCAAGATTATAGTTTTCTTTTGTGAATAACATATCATTAATACGATATTTTTCTATATTAGGAATCAAATTTAACTGCTTTCTTACATCTTTCATTTCTGGCATATTAAGCACTTCGTTTACAATACTAAAATCATTCATATCTTTGATTGTAGTAAGAATATCACCTTTTAAATTAGCTTTATTCGCAGCTAATTTTATATTATCATATAGAGTTAAGGCTACTTCATTAAAACCACGATTTATATAATATTTAAAATTATTTACAAGATAATCATCTTCTGATATTAAACCAGCATCCATAAACGAATTAATATTGTTAGCAAGATCAAGATAAAATTTTGATAAACTTTCACCTATTTCTAAATAAGCTTTATCTTTTTCATCATATGTCATGTAAACATCATTCATTAAATTATTAAAAGATTGATATAACAATGAATATTGTTCTTTTATACTATTATCAACACTGGTTAAAGCATCAACAGCAGCTTGTTTGTTTTTGTTGATATTCGTTTCTGCTTGATATTGAACAAGAGTTTTTTCAATTTCTTTATTAATATTTTCAATAACTTCAGAAACAGTCATATTATAGCCTTTGACCATTTCTTCTACTGCAATTTTATAATTTATTTGACCTATAGGAGTAGTACCTTTGGGTATATTGTTTTTATAAAATTCTGGATTAACCCATTGTGTATCTATTACTTTACCACCTATATCAGATATTCGTTTCAATTCCGAATTAAACCAATCGCGATATTTTTCTTCAACGGATACATCATCTCCCGTATATTTTGATTGATAATATTGGTCGTAAAATTTACCACTACCAACCATTATACTAGAAGCACCACCAATACTCATATAGTGGTCATTTATATTACCCTTTTGCAAATTTTCAATTGCTCTTATTCTTTCTACATAACTTTCAAGAGAACTTAATTGTTTAATTTGAAGATTGGGACGTATACCTTTTGGTAATTTTGAATAGTCTGGTATACCAGTATTACTAATTATACGATTTGAAGGTAGTTTGCTTAAATCACCACCCATCATATAAATAGATTTAAGACCATTATTTATACTTACTTGTGCTTGTTTACTAATTTCTTTTAAATTATCAGCAAGTTCTTTCTCTGATCGCATTAAACTTAACTTTGCGTCATACCATTCTATGGTTCCATTTTCATAAGCTTTTAATTTATCTCGTTCAATTTCAATATTAGTTTTCATCATAGCTATTTGATTTTCGCCATTCCATTGAGCATAAGCGAGATATTCCATTTGTTTATAACCAGTTTCTTTTTCAAGTTTAACTATTTCACTCTGTAATTGTTTGTTTTCATACTGAGCATTGAGTAAGTTATCACGCCATTCATCTATTTTTGCTAATTTATCTGGATCAGCATAATCACCAGACGTATAATAATTATATTGTTTCTGGATAATATCAAGTTTGTTCTTATCTAATTCATTTTGCATTTTAAGTGATTTAAGCTGATTAATTTCTGCAAGTTTATTAATTTCAAACATTTTATTATAATGTTCTTTGCCAGATATTAATAAAAGTTCAAAATATTTTTTAAGACTATTTATGTAAGCATAAGGATCAGTATTAGCATGTTTTTCTTTTGGGCCTTTAAACCAACCATCACCAGATGACCATGTAGAATAACCAATTCCGGGGAAATTATAACCCATTATACTATTTGTTATAGATGAACCACTCATGTAATAATTAAGTGCATCTGTTTCTTGTCTATTTACAAGTTGATTTCTTCTATCAGACCACAGAGTATAAGAGTCTTGTGCAGCTTTAGTTTTATCTTTAGTACCCCCAAATAAACGACCGGGTTGTGTTAAAAACGCACCAATAGCAGCAGTAGTTAATAATGGGGTTTGATATGCTTTAATAAACTTTTTAACTGGATTCAATGCGCCAAGAATACCACTTCCTTTGGTACCAGCAACCGCACCAGCAACACCAGCCCTTGTCAAACTTGTAAGATCAATTCCACCAGTAGCACCCACTATACCAGTGCCTATATTCATCATCTGTGCTACGGTATTTTTATTTGCACCACCGGCAACACTAGGAATGGCAAAATTACCTAACATACCACTAAATATACCACCAATACTACCATTTGAACCACCACCAAGAACAGAACTCAAAATACTACTTATACCACTAACACCAGAAGCTTTACCAGTAATACCACCTTGAATGTCAATACCAAGAACCAGTTTTGTAGCAGACATAGCGAGCATTTTAGCTATAATACCAAGAATTGTATTTTTAACAACATTCCATAAATTTTTAAACATATTACCAATTGATGATATACCTTTTGTCATAACATCAAAGAAACCAGTTTCAAATGTAGATGTAAGATTATCATTAAGTTGTTTACCAGTTTCATACATCAGTTGACTAGTTTTAAGCCATTCTGATTGTGATTCTAATATACCAGCAATAAACACATCAGAAAATCCACCAGTAGGTGTTTGGCCTTCTTTTAAGAAGTCTTTGTATTTAGTAAAAGCAGCGTCACGCATTTCTTTTGATGAACTTGTGATATATTCAGACCAGTTGGGTTCTAATTGTTTTATAGAAGTCATTTTCTGTACAAGAGCTATTTCATCTTTAATAGATTCAATTCGTTTCCATCGTTCTTTGTTTTCATCTCTAAGAGCTATAGACATTTCTATGTATTTTTTTTTCAATGATTTAATAGCGTCTGTATCGCTTTCTTTTATAAAATCAACAGCAGCTTTTTCTATTGATTCTTTTGTTATGTAAATTTTAGAAAGTAAATTTCTAAGATCATCGTTAAATGATTTAAGTTCGTTTGTTTTTAATTCGCTATCAATAATAGCTTTAGAAGCAGATTCGGAAGCCACAATCATTGATAATTCTACTTCTAATTCTTCTGCTGATCGTTTTGCTAAATCAATAAGACTGTATGATTTTTTACGTAAACTATCTTTCCATACTTGTGTAGATATAGATTCAATCCTTGCAATTTCTTTATTTGTATTTTCATCTATTATAAATGGTAAATCATATATACTTTTTAGCTGTTTTATTATTTTTGGTGCAGATGTTAATGCTATATCAACAATATTATTATCTTTTGATTGCATAGCAGTATCTACAAATTCTTTGCTTATTGTATTTAATGTTATAGATAAATAACCAATATCTTTTATCTTTTGTTTAAACATATTTGCTGTTTTTTTTATATCTTCTATTTTATTTATACCAAATTTAGATACGTTATCTTCTTCAAAAGATTTATAAAATTTGTCTATATCATCAAAAACGCCACCATCTTTAAGTATATCTGCAAACTGTTCATAGTTGTCTATAGTCTGTTTAAATGCTTCCAATGGTTGCTGAACAAATAATTTTAATTCTATTAAAGATTCGTATGGTTGTTTAAATGTTCTAGGTTCTATATTTTGAGAACCTTTATCTATTTCATCTTTGAATATTTTATTAGCATTTGATAATATATTATCAATATTACCAATAAATCCAAGATTATCTGTAATAAATTGCTGTTCTTTTCCTATATAGTCTTTTATTTCAACGTGAAGAACAGCAAATTCATTACCTTTGCCTTTCTTTTTAAGTTTTGGGTCTTGGCCAATCTTATTCATTAACTCGTCTGATAATTTACGTTGTTTTCCTTCTTCTAATATTACATTCTGAATCATATTAGAAGCTTTGAGATCTTTTATAAGTTTTACAAAAGATTCTGATTCTAATACCTGTGTTGATAATGGTTCTCCATTGAGCTTTAATTGATAATCAATTGCCTTACCAACACTATGAGCAGAACCAGTATCTCCTTTACGATAGCCACTTGTCATTATAGGTTCATAACCAGCATTTTTAAATATATCAACCAATCTAGCACCAGCTATTTTTGTTTCTCTAGTTAAACCACTAATAGCATCTGGTCTTGATTTAATCAATTCTTTGGCTATCAATTTAAGTTGAGCTTCACCATCAGCTTCCATAGGTTTTAAATATTCTTTAACAGTATCAAACACACCAATACCTGAATTTTTTAAAGATTCCATGGATTTAGTTATTTTGTCTATGTATAAATTCAAATCAAGTTGATCAAATGTTTTAGATGAATTGTTTAATTTTTCAGCTATTTTTATTAAAATATCTTTTGATTTATCAATGTTATCAAACACAGCAGATATTTTTTTCTCAGAAAATAATAATTCTGTTTCTCTGGCTCTCAATTTTGGTATATCTTTTTCAGAAACATTAGCATAATGATTCCTTATAAAATCTAATTCACTGTGTATTATATTTAAAAGAGATTTTTTAACTTTTGGGTTTGTACCAATTGTAACAAGAAAATCTGCGTTTTGATATTTTTTAGCAACTATATCTTCTTTTAATCCTGTTGATTTTGAAATTGTAGAAATTATAGTTTTATTGTCTATAGAAGAAATTGCATCTTTAAAATTACCTAAAAGACTAGACAGTTTTGATTCTAATTTAGATACTGTTTCTTTTCCAGTAAGCCAAGCCCACATTTTATAAAATGTAGTACCTTCTATAGACTTATCTATACTTGCAAATATAATTTTTACAGTATCCGATAAAAGCATAATAGAAGCAATTGCTAATGTTATTTTTCCTGCTATACTTGCTATAGTTTTTAGCCCACTAAGACCTAACATATTCATCATTTCTATTGCTGTCTTTAAAGACATACTAAAACCAAGTAATATATTAATAATATTACCCGGCCCAAATAAGAATGAATAAAGTACACCACGTTTTATAATATCACTTGTACCAAGACCAACAAGTTTGTCAACAATAGGAAATAATGTATTATTTAAAACATCTGCTACTAATTTTAAATCTGCTTTTACTCCTTTAAACAATTTTACAGATTCTTCATAAACACTTTCAAACATTTTTTTACTGAATTCCATAGTGTTTTTAATAAAGTTTTTTACATCATTACTCATTATAGTTTTTTGGAATGTTCTATAAGCAGCAGTTATTGTTTCAAAAACATTAGATATATTTTCTGTGATACTTTCAATATTAGGAGTTATTCCTAATAATTTAAGAAGCCCACCAGAATTATCTATTAAAAGATTTTCTGTAGTATCAATTATAGAACTAAGCGAATTTGATATAGATTTAGTAAATTTTTGAAATGTTTGTGTTGATGTAAATAATTCAATTTGTTTTCTTATATTAATAATTTTATCTACAACTTTATCATAAAATCCAGATTGACCAATTGTTTGTTGGAATTTAAACCATTCGCCTTCAATTTTATTAATTTGCACAGAAAATTGTCTTGATGCTTTTTCTAATGATGCTTTGTCATATAAGTTACTAAGATATTTTGATAGGGTTTTCAAGATTGCTTCTGGGTTATTTTTAAATTTAGTTATTGGTGTACCTTTTTCATCAAAAATAAGATTAACCGGTATTTCAAAACGTCTTTGTAATGAGCGTAAATCACCAGATAATGCTTCACGAAAAGAGAACTGAGCACCAGCTATCCCCCATTCTGGTTCTATCTGTGATAATGCCATTATAACTTGATAAGCATCTTTTAAAGTTTCATGTACTTTAGTAGAATCCTGTAACATAGTTCTTAATGGTGTGATAAGAGCAAATGCTTTTGTCGATTGATATACTTCTTCATACGAAATTGGTAACTTTTCTGCAACTTTAAAAGAAGCTTCCATAAGTTTATTAACAGCAGGCATGGTTTTCATCATACCAAGCAGACCTATTTCGAATCCTCTCATTTTATCTGTTGTTGTAATAATACCAAGACCAAATGATTTTATTGCAATACTTAAACCAGTAAATGCAGCAACACCACTAACACCAATACCAATTATTAATTTACTAAAAGTTTTAATATATGTTAATATATTCTTAAATGCATTATAAACACCTTCAAACATTTTAATATAAGTCGTTTTGAAATTTGAACTATTTACAAAAAATTCATTCATTTTGTTTTTAATTCTATCAAATGTACCACTTTGAACAACGTTAAAACTTTGTTTTACTATTCTTTGTTCATTTTTATAAATTTTTTCCTGATAATCCATGTAATTTTTTGCAGCTTGTACTCCAAGCTTAATATTATCCATTAGTGCCTTTTTCTTAGCATTTTCTATTTTTAAATCACCTTGATACATTTTTTCTTGTGTTTTCCAGTAATTTGAAGCACGTAAATTATCAAGCTTAATAGCACTCATGAGAGTATCTTTTGACTGTTTTGTATAATAATCCTTCATATCTTGCATTACATTTCGGTTTCCCTTATTTATAATGCTGTCATTTATAAATCCTTTTATATTACCTGAACCAAGATTTGTTACTTTTTTTACTGCTTCTTTTACTCTTTTTTCCAATTTATTAAGTTCTTTTATTTGTTTTCTTTCTATATCACCATAGTATTTAGCCATAGACTGCAAAGCAGCAGACTTTTGTACATTAAATTGTTCGTTGATTAGTTCTAATGGACTTTTCATCTTTTTAACTACAGTTATTATATTTTTATTTATAATATCTATAGATTTTTTTGTTTTTTCCATTTCTTTTGCTATATATAAATCTTGTTCTAATGCCATTTTTGTAGCAATATTTTGTTCTGGTGTTAATATTTTAAAATTAATTAAATTAGGTTCCTGTCTAAAAAATTTATTACCAGAAAATGAACGATAATCTTTTGCTGATAAATATTTTGCACCGAATGGTGCAGCAGCACCGGCAGCAATCTTAGCTATATTACTTTTACTTTTTTCTGTCTGACTTATTGTTTGTTTTTCCAATGATTGAATGTGTTTAATCATTGTGTTTACTATTTTACCAAACTCAACATCGTTTGTTTTCTGTACTTGTGCTGCAACAGTTGTCATTGTAGATTTAAATTCATTACTAATTGTTGTAGCCATATTTTTAAATTCAGTTCTAAAAAAAGAACTAATTGTTGTATTTGAGCCTGTCTTACCAAAAAAAGCCATTCTTATTTTCGATTGAATACCTTTTCCAGCTTCTTCAATCTTGCTTTCAAGAGATTTAAATGACTTAGCCATATTTTTAAGTTGTGTATCAACCATTTTAAATGATTCAGCATCTAACTTTAACTTCAGATAAAATTCTGTTATTTTCTTTTCAGCCATTTTATTAACTCCTAAAAGCATAAGATAGAGATACATATTTAATGTATCTCTATTTATTAGTTTTGGTTGTCCTTTTGTTTACTAAGTCACTAGCAGCAGCTTTCAAACGAATATGATCTATTATTTGAATTTTTTCAAATATTTCACGTCTTTCGTATGTATCAATAATACCATAAATATCGAAAAGTGCCAAGATAGATTGAAAAATTATTCCAATCGGCTGACCCATACCAGCCATTATCTGTTGATGAGCACATTTCTGATATAAATCGAATATATATCCATTTCTAACTGTTAATGTAGGTTTACCAAATGGACATTCATATGATAATATGCAAGGTGGTTGATCATTTGGGTATTTATCTGGATTGGTTTTATGTTTAAATTTGTAATGTTCTTCACAATCTTTACAACTACCTCTACCGGGTGTAAACAACCACTCTGCAAAATCAATTAGTTTTTTATTTCGGCCTTTTCGATTTCATCTTGAAAGTTTGCTGCATCTTTAATAGAGTCAAAAATCCAACTATCAAGCCCATACATTATTTCTACAAGCTCTGCAAGATTTTCCTGTGAAAATGGATATTCTTCATCTGGATTTACAGAAGAAAGATCCAGAGGAACTTTTGTAGCAAGCCAGCGGTAAGTCATACCTTTCCAGCCTTTTACACAGCGTTCAAAGATAACCTTTTTCATTTTTTCAAAATCAAGATCATCTTCCATCTGTCTTGTATGAGGATTTATAGCTTTCTTGGTGTAAAGAGCAGTAATCTTCTGAAGTTCTGATTTGTGCAAAAATTCCAACTGGAAAAATACACCAAACTTTTCATCAAAAGCTACTTCAGAAACACGATTCTGTTTGATAATACTTTTAAGACCCATAGTTTAACACTCCTAAATGAAAATTGTGGTACAATACTATTCATATTGTACCACAAGTTGTTTTAAAAATCAACAAATAATTAAAATTATTATTCACCTTCCTGAAGCTCAATAGATGCAGAGCTGTTAACGATGGTTACAATGACATCGGTAGCACTGGTAGCATCATATCGTGCTTGGAAAGTGAAATTCAGATTAACACCAGTCGGTGAATCAATAGAAGGACTTTCACCACCAAGTTTAACTTTCGGGAATTGGATTGTGACAGACTCAGTTCCATTATTAAACACATATCTCAGACCACATTCGGTTCCAGCAGTATATAGAGCATAAAGTTCTGTATCTTCAAAAAACATTGAAAAATTACCAGAACAGTTTCTTACACCATATTCTGCTGATTCTCGTTCATCGCTACCAAGAACATAACCATCTGTTTCAATATTGTTTGCAATCTTGATTGAACCTGATACACACTTACCAAGAGCAACCCATGAACCAGTGTGATCGGTTTCGATAGTAACCTGATAACCAGTAAATCCGTTTTTGGTAGGATATATAGCAGTATCAATATCAATTTGTTCTATATTATGAACAGTTTCGGTTTTGCCAATTAAATCCCACGTAACACTGTGAAAACCTTCCTGAACTATATCAATATCCATAGCATTAACACGACAACCAAGATACAGGAAATGTTTATTAATATTTGTGAAACTTTTCTGGATTGAAAGACCTTCCAGAGTATCAACAGAACCTTTAAGAACATGAGTATATGGCCCAGAGCCTGTTGTTAATACTGTTCCTTTACCAAGAAGATGTCTAATAAGAATTTCAAGACCTTCTGGTAAAAAATCAGTAACAATACTACCCTGAACAGCTTTATTACCATCAGCAAGTCCTACAACAGCACGTTGTCTGTTAATAGTTTCAGACTGGAAGGTATTTTTAGAACCACCTAGATTAATCGAACGGTAATTTATACCATGTATAGCTTGGGGAGTTGTATCCATTGTTCCCCATGTAGCTTCCTGCGTAAAAACAACTGCACTTTTTGAACCAGTTCCACGCATAAATTTACTCCTTATATATTACTTTTATTGAACGCATAGACTATTTCCATTGAGAAAACAAACCCACCATAAGGATAAATCATTTCATCTACAGTTTCAATAAGGATTGGCAAAACATAATCACATAATTTACCCAATGTTTCATCTTTTATGATAGCAAGAAAAATATCTTTTTGCAAGCTATTCATTATACTATCTAAATTTGGTGAATTTTCGTTTGCTTTTGTGAAGCAAACAATTTGTATTTTTATTTTATTTTCAAATACTCCACCAGGTAATGCGTTAAATTCTTCTCCTTCATTATTTAATATAATCCAGTTATTAGGTTTATGTAAAATATCATCTTCTGTTATATTGATATATTGACGATCAACATAACCAATATTGTTATTGAAAAAATTAACACCATCGTAAGTGTTAGTTGTTTGAATAGCCTTTAAAATGGATTCAACTCTGTTTAAAATATCTTCCTTTTTTGACATAATATTATACCAATTTTATTTTAAATTTAAAAATTTGTCTTGAATTGTTGAAAACCAATGTTTTATATTATCTTCTATTTGTGAAATAAAATTAAATCCACCAAATGCTGGTATTTGAAGTGGGCCAGTTTTTCTTATTACTTTACCAACAAATGCTCCCTTTTGGCATATCCATACCATTTTTCTTTTACTACCATCTGAAGGTATAGTATAACTACGCCTTCCTCTATTCATTACAGAAAACATACTTTTTGTTGAAAATCGCCAACTATTTGAGCCGTGTGTTTTAACAATTTGTTTATCAGCACCACTATCATCGAATTTATTATGTAATTTGAATAATGTTTCCGTATCAGATTTGGAAATATTTCTTATAGAATAAGAACCAACAACAAATGTATTAAATTTTTTGCCCATTTTTATTTCAAACTCTGAACTATTTTTCATAGTGGTTTTAACTATTTTTCTTATTTTACGATTTATATTCTTTGTATTTACACCGTTAAGAATTCTTTTTGCTTTACTTTGAAAAGATTTTGAATAGCTTAATAAATAATTGAAAAAATTATCTAATCCTTCTATATTCAATTCAAAAAAGTTGAATTTAGACTTAGCCAAGTTTATTCACCTTCTTTTTTATATCATCACAAATAGACTTTAATTCGTCTTTTCTTAAATCATAGGCATTCTGTGGTGTAAATGATGATGATTCTGTTGTATTTCCACGTCTATCAAAGTTAAATACATTTCCATTATTTGCTGAACGATTGTTTTGATACGTTGGGTCATTTTTATAGTAAATAACAAGTGCAATAAGTTCATCTTCAAATATTCTTGGTATTTCATCTATTGTTCTATACCTTGAATACTCATAATAAACAGTTTCTATCGTTGTTGGTGTAGGAATCAAGTCAAATGTATCATTACTTACAATTCTAGCATCTACTGGTTTAATTCTTCGCTGTGTTTCATGTTCATAGATATCTGTAATTTGTTGAGATAAACTGAAACCACCATGTTTTCTGATATCTATTATATCAGAATCACCAAAAGAATTTACAGAATATGGTGAATTATAATATACATTCTCAAGTTTTATAAGATCACTATGGTTAATAGTGTATCTTGTTTGATTTGATATAGTAAATATAGAACTTGTTTCAAGAAATGGATAGAATTCGGATAATTTTCGTATAGCCCTAGCTATGATATTATCAAGATGAGGTACATTAATGGTGTCCATATTATAAAAATCAGATAATAATTGTTTGAATTCATCCATTGTCATAAAACTAACTCCTGTTTTTGTTCAAGGTTGGTAGTCTTTTGTAAGACTACCAACCAAGAAATATATATAATTATTCAAAACACAGGATATTCCAATCATAAGACTGGATAAACCTGTATTCTGGGTCATCATAATGTTTTAATATTTCTTTACATTCAAACAGCTTTAAATTTGCTTCAATTGCTGCATTAATTACTGTTTCATTTGTGTGCATGTGATTAATACCAGATACATTATCATTACCTTTGTTGAAAATAACAAGAATTTTGCCATGATCTGTTATAACACGCTTAAATTCTTTAAAAGTATCAACAAGTTCATTTTTTGGTATATAATTTAAAACATAAGAACAATGAATAAAATCTATGGTTTTATTATCAATATCTGGCATGTGTTGAGCCATAGCATTAACAAATCTAATACCTCTAAATGTTTTACCAACCAAACATTTAGCAACATCAACAGCTACAGACATAACACCCTGCATTTTAAAACCAAAACTAATAGAACCATAAGCAGAACCTACATCTAATATGGTTTTATTTCTAAGATTAAATGCTCTTTGAAAAACACCACAATATGCTTCTTGCCACTTACCATAAGCAGTATAATCGCAACCTTTTTCTTTCAGATTATTGAAATATTCTTCATTAAAAATCTTCTCATAATCTTCCATAGTTGTCTTAACAACAACATCAGAAACTTTAACTGCTGTTTCTGATGTGCTAATAGATTCTTCTAATTTCATTTCTTCTGTTACTTCTTCTGGAATAATAGCTTCTGAGTCTACAACAAAATTATTTGATTCTGTTATTGTAAGTTCATTATCGCCACTAATTATAGCTTCTGTTTCAAGATCACCAAATTCTAATAAATTATCTTTGACTTTTGGTTGTTCTTCTACAGGTTTGTCATAATTTTTCTTTTTTCTACCCATTATTTAAACTCCTATAATAGATTTTACTTTTTCAAGTAATTCGTCTTTTATCATATCATAATTCACTTCATTCATGCAACGAATCTTACCACCACATCTAACCCTTGTCTCAAAACAAGGCTCACAACCAACATATTTTGTCAAATCAATAGCTTTTGCCTTCTTTGGATATTGTGGATGTAATGATATTCTTTCCGCTTCTCTAGTTGAACCCAAAAAAGTAATTGTTGGACAATTTGCGCTATGACACATCCACAAAACACCACTATCCATTGTAATACACAAATCAAGTTTTTCTAATAAAGCTATAACCTGTGGAATTTTTAGTTTACCACAAAGATTAATTATATTTTTACCATCAAAACCCATATTTATATCTTGGTCTATAAGTACTACATAGTAT
This sequence comes from Candidatus Methylomirabilis sp., assembly GCA_020722945.1. Lineage (GTDB taxonomy): Bacteria > DYJV01 > DYJV01 > DYJV01 > DYJV01 > DYJV01. The sequence goes on from DYJV01000028.1 coordinate 19,395, forward strand.
TTTTTTGAAAGTTCATTTGCTATACTTCTTATCATACATGAAGGCAATGTTTTCATATACCCAGAACCACGTATTTGTAATCCTATTAGAGGTTTATCTGTTTGTAATTTAGGCAAAATAACCCCACCCTTCATAGTACATTTCCAATTTAAATCTTCTTTTTTAAAATTAACTATTCCAAATAATTCCAAATAAATAGCAACTCTATGCTGATGATTTTCGTTATTTTCTAATGAATGATCTTTTTCTAATATACCATTTGTAGAAATAATAAAACCAAATTGTAAACCAGTTGTCGAACCATTTAAATATTCTTTAGGCCAAAAATGTATATCTGAATAACAATAAGATAAATCCTGATTAAATCTAGTGCTTGTTATGATATTTACTGTTTTAATATTAAATTCTTTTTTAATCAATCTAGCAACTGGAACCAATTGAATTAAATCACCAAGTGCATAATCTCTGTGTATGGTTACAGTATTGGTACCTTTTAAAACATCTGTACAAAATGGAGCAAATGCTAAACTATCTATATCTTTATAACCAGAAAGATTGACTATCATATTGGGATGAACAGATATTGGATAAAAATCTTTTGGTGAATAAATCAGTTGTGTTAATTTACTTTTGTTGTAAGATAGCATTTGTTAACATCTCTGATACATATTTTTTATCAGAACTATTGATATTCACAGAAAAATCATAATAATCTAAATTTATATTAAAAAATTCTTCAACGATATGAATCCTGTGTAAATATCGCTCATGGTTTGAATTGCTATGATCTTTCTCAAGAACACCATCTAGGAATATCACTTTATCAAACCAATTTCTAGCTTTATTTGATTTAAACACATCATCAAATATGTTATATTTTTTGAAATCTTCTATATAACAATCGTTTGTTAATAAATAATATTTATTATTTGTTGTGCGCTTAAGATATTTAACAATAGGAACCAATTGCAATAAATCACCATACGCACCAAATCTCTTTAATCCTATTTTTAACCCGGCTTTTTTAAAAATATCAGGATTAAAGATAATATCCTGTTCTGTTATGAAATAATTGTTTTTTAATAGTTTAACCGCTACATGTTTTGGTACCCAAGTCCATTCATTTCTAATAAATTCTTTTGTAAAATTGTATCTGTCTATTATAACTAATAACTTTTCATAACAATCAGTGTATTTTATTTTTACAAAATCTTCTGACATTTTATTACAAGAAAATAGAGGGTGGTAAATCCACCCTCTATATCATGTTAAAGTTACGATGAAGTTACTGTAACTACACCAAGAAGATCACCAACAACTACTTTCATACCAGCTCTTGAGAGAATGGCACGAGTTTGGCGAAGGGTATCAGGATTGACAAACCAAGGTGACATATAAGCCAGAATGTAAGGTGCAAATACGAAACTAGTTTCTTCCCATTTTGAAGGATTGTTATAACCCATCAGAATTTTACCTGCTGATTCCAACGGGTCAACGAATACTCTCCAGCGGTTTTTCAAAGTTCCCATAAAATAACGACCACCAGTAGCAATCATCTGTGTAGTTACATCGCCTTCAACTGGTCTAAAGCCTTGCATTTTTTCAATGAATGCGGCTTCATCGGCACCACAAATGATAAAATTGGTTTTGCGATATCTTTTCTTAAAAATTGAATTATCAACATCAATCATTTTTTCATACAACGTTTCCATCCAGTATTTTCTATCTTCATAGGCAAGACCAGAAGGTTCTGTTTTGTTAAAAACAGCAGCTCCACCAGTAGCACCATCATACATTGCCTGAATACCCATTCTATCCCACTCACGAACAGTTTCAGAAGCAAGGTTAGCGGTCATGATAGATTCCGCATTTTTACCATGTCGTCTAAGCAAATCCTGTTGTACTTCAATGGTGATAGAAGCTTTCAGTTTCTTTTCAGTGGTGGTAATAGTGTCAGAAGTAATAACATAATTTAATTCTTTGATAGCCTGTGGAGCAGAAGGATTATATTCTACATTATCACCATAAGTTCTATTTGTATGAATTGCAGAAGAAACTGAAGTACCATCTTCACGCTGAATATCAGTGTAAAAAATAGTACTTGTTGGTTCATCGAGTGGCTGGATTGATGCAATTTCATTCATCAGAAGATTAGGGAAAATCTTATCAATCATAGCCAGTTCGGTTTTAACAACGTATGCAATACCACTATTTGCAGTCTGTTCATGAAGTTCCGCAATATTAATATTATTAATATCGACACCATATTCCTGACAGCGCATTTCCATAAGATTATTCATCAAAATTTCCATTTTGTTTTGCATAATCTGATCTATAACTTTACCAGTTACCTGAGATTTAACGCCTTCTACGAGATGCCCATATCTCTTATGGTAGTTTTCATTTCTTTCAATAAAAGATACATTTTTATTCATATTCATTCTCCGATTTATTTCTAATTCATTTCCATTAACAACTGGTAACAGTTGTTAATCTCCTACAACAGATCTTAGCATATCAATTATTTATTGTCAATTTTCGTTTCGACTAAATTCCACTGATTGTTTTGTAAACTTCTATAGAAAGCGGTTCAAGGTTGTTAGATGCTCTCTGTTTATTTTTTCTTTCAAAATCAATAATTTGAGCTTCTGTAAGACCATTTTCAAGAACTTTTTCTTTAGATTTTACTGCGTCATCAATTTTACTTTTAGGTTCGGCAGTACTACTAATAGATTCTTTGATTTTTGTGTAAACTTCGTATTGTTTTGTAAATACAGATTCAACGTCTTCTTTTGTTACACAATGTTCAAAAATATTCATGAATACTTCATGTTTGAAAAAATCTTCGTGTTTTGCTTTGAGTGTATCAATAGCTGCCATTTTTGCATCTTCGATAGCTTTCTTTTCAGATTCTTTTATTTTAGCTGTAGCTTCATCGAGTGCTTTTTTGGTTTCATCGAGTGCTTTTTTAATATCAAGCATTTCTTTTTCTTTTTCTTCCTGAATTTTTACTTCTGGAATTACAGTGAAAAGATCAGGACAAACCTTTTTAATTGATTCACTTAGACTTTTAATAACAGATTCAAGTTCGGTTTTTATAGAAGATTTTGCTTCCTCGACTCTGGTATCAGCTTCAGTTTTTGCTTCTGCAAGCACAAACTGTTTAAATTGTTCCATAAGTTCTGGATAAGCGCCCTTCAGTTCTTCAACTGTTTTCATGCTTTTACTCCTTGATTTAGATTCATATTGAACATACGTTTTTGTGTCTTTTACAGAAGGATCATCAACGAAATCTATACTTTCAAGATCAAACCCATCCTGTATAACATCAAATTTACCAGGAAAGCCAGGTACTTCTTGGTCATATGCAGTAGCACCATAACCTCTTGTAGAAACACCTAACTTTGCTCCCAAGTCAATTAATGCCTTTAAGTCTTTACCAGCACCAGTATCAGCTATCTGTGCACTATACCAAGCGTATCCATTTTCATCAATATCTGAAATATCAATAAGCAATGCGCCTATGTTTCTTAAAGAACCAGACAAATCTGGATGATCTACCATCATGGTTATTTCTTTATTAATGACCCTTGGTCTAAGCTTGTTAATTGCATTTTGCATAACTTTACGTGGATAAATTCTGTTATTACTATTAGGATAATCAACTCTTGTGAATGGAGCACTAACTAAGTATTTTTTTTTACCGTTTTCTTCGGTTACAATATCATACTTAGCTTCTTTAAACCATTGTACTTCTAAAATTTCATTTTTTCTCATAGGAATACACTCCATTTGCGTTCACTTATAATTTTAAACACAATGACTATTAAATGTCAAACAAATAATTTAGTCATAGTGTAATAGTGTGGATATGGTATATTTTTTGAAATAGCAGAATTGTAAATAATTAAATAGTGTTCTATTTGTTCTTTATTTAATCCGTACGCTTTTAAAGTATCTTCTAAATTTAACATTATCTATACCTCAGAATACCCATTTTTTTACTTTTTGCAAGTTGTGTCGAAATACCACCAGAACCCATATTAACAGAACGATAAGATTTAATCTTATAGTTATTTAATGACATTTTTAGTTGTAAAGTTCCACCATTTTTTGTATTCATACTAACAATTGATGTATACCAATTTTTTGGTTTAATATCTACATTTGTTGCTTCATATCTTAATGAAATCTTTTTAAGAAATTTTCTATGCTTTTTAATAAATCTAATATATATCTGTTTATATCTACGACCCATTTTTTGTATTTTATCTATTGGATAGATATAGATATAATTACCCGTAGTTCCAATACGTTGCAAGTAATTAGAACCAAGTACTTTTTGTCCTTTTGAATATTCTAACAATTGTTGTTTTGTAATCATTTGTTGTTAATCTTAAAAACAGTATGAACACTAATATCAACAACCATATTTTTATCAAATAGTGTTTCTATAAATATAGTTGTTCCATCTACTGCTTTAACCTTTCCATAAACTTGTTTACCACCAACAAATGCGCTCACAATATCATTACTTTTGAGTGTTGTTGTATTTTCAATATAATCAAATGATTGATTATTTTTAAACTTTTTAAGTTCTGATATCTGTTGTGCATTATAAAGAATCACAGACACAGCTAAATTTCTACTATTAATATAAGTGTTAAGATTATTCTTAATTTCTTTGGCCTTGTCAAAAAATGTATCCAACTTTGTCATTTCATACTTCAAACGATTATTATAATAGTTATCCATTTGATTCTTTATATAAAAGTAATCGTTTTCAGAAGGTATTTCATCTCTTGATGATGTATAATTATCTATAATAAAGTTTGTATAATTTGTATTTACATAGTTTGTATAGTAATTCAAATGACACTTACAATTATTTAAACATTGTGAATTACAACTTCTAGGAACCCCAGGTAATGTTCTTTTTGTGTATGGACTATTCTTGGCAAACATTAAACAATCTATACAATGTTTATCAGTTATTCCCAAAATCCATTCTATTTGCATATCTTCTGGTAAATATGCTATATCTCCAAGTTTAAATAGTGGGTCTAATCCACCAGCATACATATTCATTCTTCTTTTGTATGACATTTTACCAGACAAATTAATCATATCCGATGCAAATTTTGACATATATTTCATTTCTTCTGTCGTTTGATATACAATAAATCTTCTTTCTGCATCTGTTAAATTAATTTCTGTTCTTTGATTAAACTTTTTACCCAACAAATAACTATTAGTGAAATGTTTGGAAATAGTGTCCTTCTGTAATTTTTCATACTGTTCTTGATTAATTTTTCCAGTTAAAAACCAATCCATGTGTTTAAAAAGTTCTTGTTTATAAGAAGCTTTTGTTTGCATGAATTGTTTAACAGTATCTTTACGCTCAGATTGACTAACACCGTAGGTTATCCCCACGGCATTATTTCGTTTTAATAGAGATTTAGAAAACTTTGCTTCTAATTTCATTGGAATAATTTTGCTTGTGTAAGCATAACAAGTTCAGCAAGAGTATGTTTAATTTCTGGGTGTTTATCTAAGATTTTTTGGATTTTAATCCATTCATTAAACTTTTCTTCACCAAGTTTAGTACGTAAAGCCGCCAAGATATCTTCTTTTGTCGGTTCTTCATCTTCATCTTTATCATCTTTATTATCGTCATCAGGTTGATTTTCAAATTCTTTTGCTGTTAAATCACTTTTATCGTCGGCAGTTGCTAACATAGCATCTAGTTCGTCTTTATAGTTTTCTTCTTCTGTATCAAGTCTATCCATTAGTTCTTGTGCTTCATCGTCTGTCATACCCATTATTTTTGTGTAAATATAAAGATCATCAACAAGTGCCATTTCGCTAAGTATAGATGCTACATCTAGCTTAAGTTTTTCTATTTTCCATTTTCGTTCTTCATCTATAAAGTTACTTATAGGCCATTCAATAGTAAATTCATCTGGAAATATTGTAATTTTTTCAACACCCATACAATCTACAATAAATTGTTTTAACTGAGGTTCATAGATCATTTGGAACCTTCTTATTTTTCTCAAGAAAGTAGTCATCTGAACATCAGATGTTGATTTTGAATTAATATCTGTTTCTTTACCAATAAAAATCTTTGGTGTATGAGTAGAATATATCATTTTATTCTGATGATATTCTATATCTTCTATATTTTTACCAGTGTTGCTTGAGTTGTTTAGTGTAACAACATTAGCCCCAGAACCTTGTCTTGTTGGTAATATTATATCTTCTATTACTGAAAGTGGGTTGTATTCCCATGACCATTTGCCAGTTTTTGGGTCTATATACTTTCTTCTAAGAAGTTGTTGTTTATATTTCTTAATAAAGTTTATAGCATCATCACCTTCAAGATTACCAACATCAAGCATCATAGCATAATTTTGGTTGGCTCTTGATAGCCTAGATATCATTAATCCTTCTTCCATTAATCTCAATTGTCTGTATGATAATCTTGAATAATGTAGAATAGATAAACCTTTTCTATATTTAGTCCAGCGTTCACGATCTATACAAAGAGAAAGATGAAACACTTCATTCTTTTTAAAATTAGCTACAGTTTCACCAGTATCAGTAACCTGTATGTATGCTGAATCCGGGTTAATAATACCATTTTTAACATTAGGAATCATTGTTTCTATAGGAATGTTTCTTAATTCAACAACCATTGTCTTTTCCCGGTCTGTTATCAATTCTTCAAAATTATCACCATATTTTAAAGTATTTCTAATAATAGAAAACAAGACTTGTTTAAAATTAATTCGTTTTAACATAGATTCTATCTGTTTTTGTACACGAGCAGATTTATGTTTAACTTTAAAAATTTCTATTTTATCTGTTTCTGATGGATATGTAATAAATTCAGCATTAACATCCAACGCCTGTGACAATTCTGGCACTTCTACATCCATATTATTATAATCGGTATAACAAATACGATCAGAAGCATTTAATTCCATGTTTTTATCTATGAAAGACTTCCATGACTTATAAGCACTATCATCAACTTCGTCATCAACAAAAGATTTTGGTGGTGCCATATTTCCAACAGCTTCTAATACACTAGCTTTTGTTTCTTTTATTATTTTTTCTATTTCGTCACTAAGAAACCATTTTTTCAACTTACTAATAACATTAAACATAATTAAAACCCCTTGTTGTTAGTTTCTAGCCCATTTTTCAAACTGTTCAATAATATCATTATAAGATTGTGATATATCTTCATTGTTATTTCCAATGCTTACTGGTAACAATGGCATATCGTTGTATATAGGATTTATATGCATGTTGTAAACAATTTGACCAGCTGCATCTGATAAATCTTTTGATCCCTTACTATTGTGATCAATTTTTTTACTTACGTAATTTCTTTCAAGTTCGTTTAATTCTAGTTCTAATATAGGGTGATAAACAGAATAAACTCTTTCTTCATATAATGCACTTCTATAAGTTTCATAAGGTTCAGTTGTTTTATCCATAGATATATAAGTACCTTCTATTCCATATCTTTTAAGAATCTGGAACATATCTGTAGATTGAAAACCATCCATTGAAACCTGTCTTATTTTATATCCAAAACGCATTAATTGCAAGATTAAATTTCTAACTCTTGATAATTCTACTTCACCAAATTCTTCTTCTTTTTTAATTACAAGAAGCATTTCTATGACTAATTTTGGTAGCTTTTCTTCATAAGTATCAAACATTTGTTTTTCTGCATTAAAATATTCTTTTTTTACAAATGTATAACCATCTATATAACCCATAGCAAAACCAAACTTATCGTTTTTGATACCGATATCTATACCTATATATCTTACGGCCTCTGGGTGCCTTATTTTATGTGGTATTATATATTCTGTTTGTAAAAATTCTGGTTTTGGTGATAATGTTGCTATATCTACAGAAAATATTCGTTTTAAACCTAATTGTTCTCCATGTAAAAAAGCATTTCCAATATATTCTTTGTTTCCTATAAATGGTTGTACAGTGTATGTAGCAACACCAGCAATATCACGAATAGAATTGTCTATATTCTTTCTGAAAGCATCGTAGAAATCCATTGGTACGTGTATAACTTCGCCAACTATAGGTAAATTATCAAATTCATCAATAATCCTACTTCTGCTATTTATACCACCAACCATTACTTTAAATTCTTCTTTGGAATATCTGTCACGTTTTACAGTCCATAGATTATAATCCATTACATAAATAGACTTTGTTCCGTTTTCTCGTTCTATTTCTTTTGCTTTTTCCACTAATGTTGCTGTGAAATCATTTGGATATACTTTAGATGAAGCTATGTAAAATATTCCGGGCTTATGGCCATTCTGTAAGAAACGTGCATCTAGCCTACGTCTAACAGATTGATAAAGAACTAATGCTTCATCATATATTTCTCCGGCTTCTTGTGCTCTCTTAGAATTAGTAACCTTTTTAAAGAAGTTAGCTTCATCAAGACAAGCTGAATATATATTTAAACCAATAGTCGATGAATGTTCTGATGTCGCATTCATTATTTCTATATTATTTGGGAATATCAACGATTCTGTTGCTCTCTTTGAGTCAAATTGGAAGTTCTCTATAAAGTATGGTATCTTTTTAAGTGCTTCTTTAATACCAGAAAATACGTTCTTTTTACTTTGTTTTTCTGTGATAGAAATAATCATAAGTGCTATTTTTGTATTAGCACCTAAACCAAAAAATAATTGTGGTGCTTTTAAACATGACAATAGGTATAATTGCCATATCATACATATTTCCATAAAAAAAGATTTACCCCAACCAATACCACCTGTTAAAACTACTTCAGAATATGTAGCATTTTCTTTATGTATTTCACAAAATTCTTCTTTTAATTTTTCATGCAAAGTAGATGCTACACCTTCGCCCGTTTCTGGATTAAACCCTAAGAAATAAGGGTCTGATAAAAACTGTTGAGGTTTAACTGGTTCCCATCTAAAAGGATTGGATTCTTTTAATATTTCTTCAAATGTATCTTGTATAACACTTAATACAATTTCTTCATTTCCCCGATGTTCTTTAATTAAATTTTCAATAAAATCTGTCTTTTTGATTGATTTTAATATTAATTGTTTTATTTTTTCAGGATTATAGTTACCAATCATTTTTAAAATTCTTTCTTGACAATTTTGTCAAACTATATTAGAATTTATTTTTAAAGCTTTAATTCTATGATAAACGAAGGATAATATAATGTCAATAAATAAACAAGTATTAGATTCTGGCAAAAGACAACAGTTTTCTACTGGAAGCCAAAGAGATATAGAAGATGGTAAAGGATTACCTAGCTTATTGCAATTTATGGCAATTATGGAAGTTAGTAAAGTTTCAGAAATGGGTGCAAATAAATATGGTAGAGAAAATTGGCGCAAAGGACAACCTTTAAGTAGATACTTTGATTCAGCTATGCGCCATTTGATTAAATTTTTTGCTAACTGGCAAGACGAACCACATTTAGAACAAGCAATTTGGAACTTACTCTGTTTAAAAGAAACTAAAATGATGATAGATATAGGTAAACTACCAAAAGAGTTAGACGATATACCAAACGAATTTTTCAAAGATGAAGATATGGCACAACTGATGAAAAATATATTGGGGTGGAAGTAATGACTAAGTATTTAGAAAAAAGACCAGATTTTTGTTCACAGTGTAAATACTTTTCAAAAACAGCAAATAATATAGGTATTTGTAGAAGATACCCACCAGAAATTATAGTTACAGAAACAAGATATCCAGTTGTTAGAACAGATACACTTGCATGTGGTGAAGGTGAATCCATAGAAATAAGAAAATTAAAAGAGTAAATTAAATGAAAAATATAAATGTTCAGATTTTAAACCTTCCACCAAAAGAAATTTTATTGTCAGCTATACAAAAACCATATAACACAAAGAATCCATCGTTTGAAACAGTTAAAAATGTAATTAAATTGTTAAAACATGGTTCAGTTGCAGAACATGTGTTTATTAATTTTGATATAACAGGAATATCAAGACTTTGCCTACAAGAACTAGCACGTCATAGACATGCTTCTTTAACTGTACAAAGTACTAGATTTACGTTAGATAAGATGCTTATAAAAGAAAAAATTAGTGGTGGTGATTTAGAAGAATATTTTGTAACGCCTTTTTATAAAGAAGATGAATGGGATTGCTTAGAAGATTATAATGAATATATTTCTTCTCTAAAAAGCTCATGGTTTGTCGATGTAGAACGAATGAAATTATTCAAGAAAACCATAAATTTATCTAACGATTTTCTGAAGTATTTTATTCCAGAAGCACTAAGAGTTAACTTAACTTGGTCAATTAATATCAGGTCTTTGCAGAATTTTCTTACACTTCGTTTAAACAAAACAGCACATTTTGAGATTAGATATTTAGCAAATTTAATTCTTAATTCTATAAAAAATACATATGTTTACGAATTAATAGACATATAAAAAGTTGAGTTTATTATATGAATATACGAGTTTTTCAAGATATATTGGAGCAGATTCACAACCAACAAATTAGACAATTTACAGCTAAGTGTTTAGAAGATACACCAGATTATATTGAGAAAATACCAGCATCAACAACAGGAAAATATCACCCATTAGAAGCCACAAAAGAAGGTGGTCTTGTTTGGCATATTCGTCTTGCTTGTTGGTACGCAAATATGTTCTTTAATGCGTTTCAATGGAATGGCGACCCGAAGAAAAATATAGAACCAGATATTCGAACTGATATTATTTTATCTGCATTATTATTACATGATATTGGTAAAAAGGCAGATTATGGTAAAAATTTTTGGGAATATAAAAACCATCCTATTGTTGCTGGTAATATGATAGAAAAAAATAAATCAATATTACCTGAAAAAGTTTTTACTCTGATAAAAAGTTGTATTATATATCATATGGGCCCGTGGACTCCACCATCTATATTAAAAGATATTAATAATTATAATATTTGTGAATTAGTTGTATATCAATGTGATTACTTGTCCTCACAAAAAACATTAAAAGTCATCTTATGTGATAATATCAATTGTTAAATTGATTAATAGAGAGTTAAATGCGTCTTTTAAATATTAGAAGTATAGGACTAAGTACGCTGGGGCACAGCAGATTTTAAGCTTGTGGAGATAGTTCATTAAAGCTGTCATTGAAGCAAGAAAAAGAATGCTTACTAAACTAAGCAGAAGTCACGGGGTAAGTCCTGTGGAGTGTCACAAAAAGATGAAAGAAATTTGGATGGAATAAAGCAAAACGCCTTGGGAGCGTCTACCAAACTCCCCATGGCATTTTTCGTAGCGCGTCCTGATTTTTTCAGGACTGTCCTGACATGAGCCAAAGCTCAGAAAGATTCTATATGTTTAATTTTTAATCTAAACAAGGGAGAACTGTCAAACTGCTCTGCTTCAAAATCA
>DYJV01000029.1:0-26856 GCA_020722945.1 Candidatus Methylomirabilis sp.
TAATAAAGTTTTACTCTGTTACCTTGGTTCCTACCTTTGAATTTGAAATCACACAACTTGATTTTTTAGTTGACTTTAAAGTATAATACGATTAAATTTATTCACACTTTTAAAAAGGATTAATGTTGTATGATAGATGGTAATGACTTAAAATATGGAACTGTAATTAAAGTTGACGGCAAACTTTATATTGTGCTTGAGACTCAGCATGTAAAACCAGGCAAGGGTCCTGCATATATAAAGGCTAAACTAAAAAATTTCTTTGAAGGGAATGTGCTTGAAAAGACTTTTCGTTCAAGTGAAAAAGTTGAGGATGTTTATATTGATAGAAGACATATGCAGTTTCTATATAAAAGTGATGGCGAGTATGTTTTTATGGACTCTGAAAATTATGAGCAGATATCACTTAATAATGAACTGATTGGTGATTCTGAAAATTTTATGAAAGATGGTATGGAACTTGAGGTTCAATTTTATGAGGATAAACCTATATCTGTTATTTTGCCGACTTTTGTTGAATTGAAGGTGATAAAAACAGAACCTGGACTTAAAGGTGATACTGTTTCATCGCCATTAAAACCAGCGACTCTTGAAACTGGTGCTGAGGTAATGGTTCCACTTTTTGTTAATGAAGGAGATGTTATAAAAATAGATACAAGAAATAATGCGTATGTAGAAAGGGTATAATTATGAATATGACTATTTTGGAATATTTAAATGAGTTATTAAAGAAAACCAGAATTAGGGAATTAACAATTGAACATGGTGGAACTAAAATTTATATAAACAGAACGCCAAAGAAGATTGAAGATAAACCAAAGGAGAAAAAAACAGCAGAAGTTCCAAAAGAGAGCAAACCAGTTCAACCAGAAGAGAAAAGATATATATTAAAGTCTAATTCTGTAGGTATATTTTACAGGGGAAAGACAAAACTGGCTCCCCCATTGGTTAAATTGAATAGTATGGTAAAAGAAGGTGAACAGGTGGGTATGATAGATTGTATGGGAATGGTTGAGAAAGTTGTTTCCCCTGTTGCGGGAAAAATTGTTGAAGTTTTGATAGACAATCATAAACCCGTGGAATATGGACAGCCATTATTTGTCATAGAGAAGGAGTGACATAATGATAAAAAAGATACTTATAGCAAATCGAGGAGAGATAGCACTGAGGATTAGCCGTGCATGTAAAGAGTTGGGTATAAAGAGTGTAAGCATCCATTCAGAGGCTGATAAATTTAGTCTTCACAGAAAGTTTGCTGATGAAGATATATGCATTGGTGCTTCTTCTGCAAAAGATACTTATCTAAATATTCCTAAGATTATTGCTGCTGCATTAATCACGGGTGCGGATGCGATTCATCCGGGATATGGTTTTTTGGCGGAGAATGGACAATTTGCTGAAATTTGTGAAAAGAATAAGATAAAGTTTATTGGACCAACTCGAAAGATGATTGAACTTATGGGGGACAAAGCTATGGCACGTAAAACTATGATAGAAATTGGCGTGCCTGTTGTTCCCGGCACTGAGGGGATTGTTGATGATATTGCTACTGCAAAAAAAGAGGCAAAAAGGATAAAGTATCCAGTTATTATGAAAGCAACTGCTGGCGGTGGTGGTAAGGGAATGAGAATTGCACAAAATGAAAAAGAACTTGAAGAATTATTCCCAATTGCACAAGCGGAAGCTAAAGCTAATTTTGGGAATCCAGGTATTTATATAGAAAAGTATATTGAGCATCCACATCATATAGAATTTCAGATTCTTGCAGATAAATTTGGTAATGCTATCCATCTTGGAGAGAGAGACTGTTCAATCCAGAGAAGGCATCAGAAATTGATTGAAGAGACCCCTTCCCCTTTTATGACTCCGCAACTTAGGGAGAAAATGGGAGAGATAGCTGTTAAGGCTGTTAAGCATATTAATTATGAAGGTGTTGGAACTGTAGAGTTTCTTGTGGATAAGGATAGAAATTTCTATTTTATGGAGATGAATACAAGAATACAAGTTGAACATACAATTACCGAGGAAGTTACAAGGATAAACCTTATTAAAAAACAAATACTTGCTGCTATGGGGGAGAAACTGAGTTATAAGCAGTCTGACATTAATTTTATGGGACACGCCTTTGAGTGCAGAATTAATGCAGAAGACCCGTATTCAGATTTTGCACCTTCTCCTGGAAAAATAGAGTCATTGCATTTCCCAGCAGGACTTGGCGTTAGAGTAGATTCACATATTTATGCAGGGTATGATATTCCACCATTTTATGATTCACTTATTGCTAAATTGGTGGTTTGGGCATATGATAGGGACGAGGCTATAAAGAGAATGCAAAGATGCCTTGATGAGATTGTTATTGAGGGAATTAAAACTACTGTTCCCTTCCATAAACAGGTATTTAAGGATAAACGATTCATCGCAGGTACTTTTGATACTCATTTCCTTAATGATTTTAAAATGAAATAAGTATAATAATTATGAAGTTTCAAAAACATTTTGATGAAGGATTAAAATCTTTAAAAAAAGGTGATTTTCTTAATGCAATCACAAATTTTGAGGAATGTCTTACCTATGATAAAAATGATTATCTGATATATTATTATCTTGGAATAACATACATATTTAGAGAGAATTATGAGAATGCCTATAAATATCTTCTACAAGCATACAAATTGAATGCAGAGGATACGAGCGTTCTTAATGCCATAGCATTTATTAATTTAAAAGAGGGGAATGTCCAAGAAGCAATAAATTATTGGTTGGATGGACTTGATATTGAGCCTAAAAATATAATAATTAAACGTAATCTTGAAAGAATAAAAAAAGCAAAAAATGTTGATAAACTTGTTGAAACAGTTGTTCCTGAAGATTTTATTGGGTTTAGAGTAAGAATGAGAGTATCCTGGAAATTTTTTAATTTAGAATTTTTGAAGCAGAAAAAAAAATTATATATTATATTATCTATCATCATTTTTATTATAATTTTGACTGTTATTCCATTGGTTTTTGATAATAGGAAAGAAGATAACATCCGTTATAAGGAAGTGAAAGTAAAAATTCAAAATAAAAAGAATATAGATGATATAAAATTGCCTGATATAAAGGAAGATTATATTGAAGATAAGAGTATAAAGAAAAGCCTTTTTAAATTTTCTAAAAGTGATGTAATATATTTATTTGAAAGATGTAAAAGATATATTGAAAGTAAGGAGTATAACTCTGCTATAATTATAATCAATAAAATACTTCATTCAACCTTAAGTTTTCCTATTAAAGAGAGGTTTAAGATTTTATTAGGTTTTATTCCGCAAATAAAAGAGTTCAAGGTGAAGGATAATATACAATATAGCGAAATAATGAACTTGCCTACAATATATGAAGGTGTAAATATTTTATGGCAGGGTAAAGTTGATGATATTGAAATATTAGAGAATAAAAATGAGTCATATTTTAATTTTATTGTGAGAGAGAATGGAGATACTGCTGGTGTTGTTATTGCATATATGAAGCAAATTATGCCTTCGCTAAAAAACGGCGATAGTATTGAACTTTTAGGTAAGTTTGTTGGCATAAAAGAGGGAACGAGGATGCCATTTATTTCTGTAAATTCAATAAAAGTTATGGAATAAAATATGAGGGTTATTATACAGAGAGTAAAATCAGCATCTGTCTTTGTTGATGGAAAATCCGTTGGCAAGATTGGCAAGGGACTTTTACTTTTTATTGCCATAAAAAGAGGTGATACAATTGAGGACTGTGATTATATCATAAATAAAATAATAAATTTGCGAATATTTGAAGATGCAAATGGGAAAATGAATATATCGTTAAAAGAGAAGGGGTATGATGTTCTGATTGTATCTGAATTTACATTATATGGGGACAGCAGAAAAGGGAATCGTCCTAATTTTCAGGAATCTGCGCCCTTTGAATATGCAGAAAAGATTTATAATCTATTTGTAGATAAGATGAAAAAAAGCGGAATTAACACTGAGGCAGGTAAATTTGGTGCTATGATGGATGTTGAACTTATAAATGATGGCCCTGTAACTTTGATTACGGATTCCTAAGGTAAGCGGTAAGTATAAAGTAGTAAGAATGAGGAGAGGTAAGATGAGAGAGAAGAAAGGTTTCAAGGGTTCAAGGGGTCGAGGGGTCAAGGTGCTGAGGTGAAAGATGGAAAAGTGGAAGTTATAGGGAATATTGTGAGTGACTGGCAAGGTGCACAATATTTTAGCCTGAGAAGGATTATGAGATGGAGAAACAGAAGGTGGATAAGGACAAGGGAAAAGTCATAATAAAGTTTAAGGATGGTAGGAAGTTGGAAAGAGAAGGGATATATTGAAAAATAATGATTTTATATAATTTTACGAATACTCTAACATCCGATTTAATGCTATCTGTGCTTTTTCTATAATATTGTCATCAAGTGTGATTTCATATTGCTCATATTTTAATGCTTTAAGGACATCCGCTATTCTTGTTTTTTTCATATCAACACAGACTGCAGTTGTGCCTGTATTATAAAACTTTTTGTCTGGATTTTCTTTGCTTAGACGATAAATCAACCCTTCTTCAGTTCCTATTATAAACTCTTTAGATTGGGACTTTTTTACAAAATTTATCATTCCATTAGTGCTTAATACTTCATCAGCAAGTTCTACAATTTCTGGTTCACATTCGGGGTGAACAATGATGATGGCGTCAGAATGGAGTTTTTTTGTTTCCATTAGTTTTTCAATATTTATTCTTCTATGAACTTCACAGAACCCGTTCCATAGTACTATATTTTTTTCAGGGACGTTTATTTTTACATAATTTCCAAGATTTTTATCAGGAACAAATAGTATATTTTTTGCAGGTATATTTTTAACAATATTAACTGCATTGGCAGATGTGCAGCATATATCACTTACTGCCTTGACTTCTGCAGAAGTATTTACATAAGCGACGACCCAATAATCGGGATGTCCCTTTTTAAATTTAAGTATATCATCAGGGCTTATCATATCTGCCATAGGACAGCCCGCTTCAAAAACAGGTAGAAGAACCTTTTTGTCAGGAGATAATATTTTTGCAGTTTCTGCCATAAATCGGACACCGCAGAAGATTATGGTATCAGCATCAGTCTCTTTTGCCTTTCTACTTAAATCAAGTGAATCCCCAATTATATCACCGATATCTTGAATTTCAGGCAATTGATAATTGTGCACAAGTATAATGCCATTTTTCTCTTCTTTTAACTTTTTAATCTCTTTTGATATTTCCATACCGTTAATCTAACAATTTTTAACATAGAATCAAGTCAATTGGCTATAAATAGATACAATTTTTTTCTTTATAGCAAGGGTTTTTGAGGTTATATCTTTTGCTTTAACTATATCACTTACAATAGCAACACAATCAATACCTGTTGATATCACTTTATCCAGATTCTCGTAATTTATGCCACCTATTCCAACTACCTTTTTATTTTTAAATTTGATAATTTCATTAACTTTCTCAATGCCAATAAATGGGGCCGGGTTATCTTTAGTTGATGTTGGGAATATTGGACCTATTGCAACATAATCTATATTATTATCATTCTGAACGCTCTTGAACTGTTCCATATTGTGTGTTGATATTCCTATTATTTGTTCTTTTTTTAATATTTTCCTTGCATAAGATACAGGGATATCATCTTGCCCCAGATGGACACCATCAGCGTTTGATAAAAAGGCAATATCAACATCATCATTAACGATGAATAATACTTTACTAATGTTGGTTAATTTTCGTAAGGCTATGGCAAGTTGGAGTTTTTCTCTATCACTAATATTTTTTTCACGCAATTGAATTATATCAGCACCACCTGCTATTTCTTGTTTAACTATTTGGAGTATATCTCTATCATTTGCATATTTATCAGGTGTAAAAGTGTATAATCTTGCTTGTTCTAATCTTTTTCTTATATTCATTATTGTTTTATAATCAGGCACGTAATTTAAAAAATTTTCATAAATTCCTAAAGTTATTTAATTCATTATCCGATATAAATATTAGATATAGAAAATAGAACATTGGTAGGTAATCGTTAATCCCTCCCGTTACTTACCAATGATGATATGTTAAAAGTTAGTATATGCGAAAAGGTTTGATCCCGCCTTTTCGCATTTTTTTTGCTTTATGGTTATTTGAAAATTTTTCCGTATATATAATCCTGGATGATTTCAACATTTTTTTTATTTGGCCCTATAAATTTTCCACCAACATCTTTACCATGGGTTCTTGTTATTTGAAGGTCTTCTTTTATTATATTGCCGTCTAAAGCAAATATAACGGTTATAATATCACCTTTTAGAAGAACAGCATTTGCTTCAATACCCAATCCGCCTGTAGATAGACTTGTTATAAGGCATTTATCAGTAAATTGATTATTAGCATCTATATAAGTAAAAGAGGCGTTTATTTCAACAGGTATTCTTGCATGTTTACGTCTCTGATTTCCTTTACTAAATTCGCCTGAAAATGAAAACCTCTTTTTATCATTGTTAACAATTTCCATATTTTATTTCTTTCTGTCATTTTTTTTATTTGAGTTGTGTATTTTATTTAACATCTTTTCGATTACCTCTTTTTTTTCTTTCATTACTTCTTGAAGTTTATCATAAGCATTTTTTAATTCTCCTCTTCCAAGTTCCATTGTTTTTTCCCATGCACTAATAATAGTTTCTGCTAATACCCGCTCCTGGCGAGAAAGTTCGAGGACCTTGTCCAAAGCCTCAAATTCACTCATTTTTTCTATGGTCTCTTTACGAGAGAATTCTGAGACTGTTTCCCATGCTTTTAAACTTTTTTGTGATTCTATAAGTTCTTTTCTGCTAAGTTCTGAAACCTTTTCCTGTGCCTGCAAATCTTCGTATGCTTCCATCAGTTCTTGTCTGCTAAATTCACTTGTCTTTTCAAAGGCTTGAATTATATTTTCGGAATCGGATATTTCTTTTTGCATCAGTTCAATTTTGAAAAGAAGTTCAATAAATTGTGACAGTTCTTCTATATTTGCTGGATTTGATATGTAAATCATCTTTTCATTTTGATGTTTTTTAAAGTTAAATTTTCTCGCTTCATTGTTTGACATTATGATAAGAGAGTAGAATTGCTTGTTTGAGAATTTTTCCATAAAGGATAGGAACTCATCCCGGTTTTTTTTATCATAAACAACTACAATATTCTTTTTTTCATTTATATATTTTTTTAATTCACTCTTTTGGTGCACAATATAGATTTTTTGAGAATCGGATATCAATCTTTGTGGAAGATTTGAATTTAGACGAGACTTACATCTGAATAGGATGATACTTTTTTCTATCATAATAGTGCTCCTATAAATTTATTACTAACTTTATAATTTACATAAAATAATTATATTGTCAAGTCCTTAGTAAAATTTTTGGTGGTTGTGGAAAAATATTTGACAAATAATCTAAAGGATTTATATTAGAACTATAGTTCAGTTGGTATTTTAATATGTCAAAACCGAAAAAAAACAGGTATGTAAAGTATCCACCATTTGTTGCATATTTTAAACCGCAGGGTGTTCCTATGTATAGTCTTGAGCAGGTCTCGCTTCATGTTGAGGAATACGAAGCCTTGAGATTGTCAGATTTTCAGGGAATGAGACATAATGAAGCGGCAAGCGAGATGAAAGTATCAAGGCCAACTTTTACAAGAATTATAAACAGTGCGCATAAAAAATTAGCAGACGCAATAACAAATGGAAAGGCTATAAGAGTTGAAGGAGGCAACTTTATATTAATGGACATGAGATTTTTTTGTGAAGATTGCAGAAATATATGGGAAATTGGAAATACTGATGCAATACCTGAGAATTGTCCGAAATGCGGTTCACAAAATATAGTTGATTTAAGCCATCGATTTATGCATGGTGGACATAATAGAGGCGGTTTTGGCCGCAGGCATAGAGGAGGTTAGATATGGCTGAAAATTTAAATTTTAAAATGAATAATGAAAGAGAGAAGCAGGATAAAGCAATAAATGAGACTCTGAGGCAGATTAAGAACAAATTGATTGTTATGAGTGGGAAAGGTGGCGTGGGCAAAAGCACGCTGGCTGTTAATCTGGCAGTTGCTCTATCCGAACGAGGTTTAAAAGTGGGATTGATGGATATAGATTTTCATGGCCCAAATACTTTAAAAATGTTAAATCTTGAAAATAAACATATACTTGCGGAAGGTGAAAATATTTTGCCATTGGAATATTCTAAAAATTTAGGAGTAGTTTCAATAGCATCAATGCTTGAAAATCCTGATACAGCAGTTATATGGCGAGGTCCTTTAAAAATTAGTGTTATAAAACAGTTTATTGCTAATGTTAAATGGAATGAGTTGGATTGGCTTATAATAGATTCCCCGCCAGGGACAGGAGATGAGCCTTTGACTGTTGCACAGCTAATAAAAGATGCACAAGCATTAATAGTTACTACCCCCCAGGAAGTGTCATTAATGGATATACGTAAATCAGTGGACTTTTGTAAAAAAATAAATATGAAAATTGTAGGAATTGTTGAAAATATGAGTTATCTTATTTGTCCCAAATGTGGGGAACGGATAGAAATTTTCAAAACAGGTGGTGGCAAGAAAACAGCAGAGAAATTGAACCTTAAATTTTTAGGTGCTATCCCTATGGAACCAGAAATAGTTGAAAATTCAGATAAAGGGGTTCCATATTTTTCAAAATTTAAGGATTCCGAGGCTGCAAAGATATTTAATAAAGCGGTAGATGTTATTTTAAATGGATAAAGAAAAAGTCTGCTTTTGGTATGAAGTATGTCCTATGAAACGATTTTATGAGCAAGGAAAGATTGACAAAAAGTGGGTTGCAAATTATTGTTTTGGAGAAAATAAAAAATGTGTAAGGTTTCAAATGGAGGAGAATGGTGAATACCATCCTGATAATATGCTCCCAGATGGAACGATAGATAAAACACTGGTATAAAATTTTTTTGAAATCAATTTTGGAGAAGTTGTTACATTATAGATGTTGTTTTGTAACAGAAGGTAAACATATTTAATCAACGGAGATTTCAAATGATAAAGGATAACGTGAGAAAAATATTGAGTGAGTTGCCTGATGGTGTAAAGATTGTTGCTGCTGCAAAAACACGAACCGCAGAAGAGGTTTTAGAGGCTATTGAAGCAGGCATAAAAATTATAGGCGAGAACTATATGCAGGATGCATTGAGTGTATATCCTAAAATAGGAAAAAAGGCAGAATGGCATTTTATTGGTCATCTACAGAAAAATAAGGTTAAAAAGGCTGTTGAGATTTTTGATATGATTGAGACTGTTGATTCCATTGGACTTGCAGAAGAGATAAACAAAAGGTGCAACAATATTAATAAAATTATGCCAGTGTTGGTAGAGATTAACAGTGGAATGGAGGAACAAAAATTCGGGGTGTTGCCTGAAGATGCTGTAGAATTTGTAAAAAAGATTTCTCAATTTGAGAATATAAAAGTTATGGGACTTATGACTATGGGACCTAGGGTTGGTAACCCGGAAGATTCACGTATTTACTTTTCAGAAACTAAAAAAGTATTTGATATGTTGACAGGGTTAAATCTTAAAAATGTAGAGATGAGGTATCTTTCAATGGGGATGACAAATTCATACAAAATTGCAATAGAAGTGGGTGCAAATATGGTAAGAATTGGTACTCTTATTTTCGGTGAGAGAAAGTAGATTATTAGTTTAAAGTTTAAGGTTTAGGGTTTAGAGTAGTGCGACGCTAAAAGTCCCGAAGGGACTTCACGGTGACCTACTATTTTACTTGTGTGCAACCTACGGCTTAAACCGTAGGTTGTGTAGGGGGAGGAAGTAAATCATTATCGCAAACTTAAGGGAAAATTGGGCACATGTCATTCCCGCCCCTGTATGCACAGGGGTAAACTCCTGCGGGAATCTCGTAAAAACTTTGTTAAATTCAAATAACTTTCATTCGTAGTAGTGCTTTAAGCGCATCGTCATAACGACCAGGATTATTTAATCTGTTTTGCTGAGGGGTCTTTATAGAATATAAATAGAGATATAATCAGCACCACAATTATTGTTTCAATCAAAAAGTTTATTCTTGCATTATCAATTACAATATCATGTATTGAATACCATATTTTGAACCCAAGATAATTTAGCACTTTATAATCCGTATAGAAATATTTTTGTGGTATAACTTTTGCGGGAGATACATTGTCCCCCAGATGATTAACAACTGTTCTGCCGCTACTGTAAGCATAGATGACATTTTTATCTTCCGCAAGTTTTTGGCTCAAATAAGTTATCCTTTTCATATTATATTGTCTTAGGCTCTTATACCAGTCTCTTGCTATATCAACATATACTTGTTTTTTTATTTGAACATTGTTATCCATATCATAGAACAGTTTTGGAAATAATGGTGAAACAATTAGAACCATTGTTATTGCAACAATAGAGACTGATATAATTCTGCCAAGTTGAGCAATTCTTTTTGCAGACTCATCATCTTCTTTGCTACTCTTAAATATTTTTAATATTCTCAATATTCTTAATACTCTTGCTACCCTCAATATTTTGGTTACTTTTAATATATTAAGCATACCAAGAAATGGAAGTGCAATTAATTTACCAGGCCAGAACATACCAATCATAATAGGGCCTGAATTAAAAAGTATTAAAGGCACTGAACTTACAAAATCAACCCATCCTTTTTCGTATAGAAAATAGTTTATCCATCCCTTCTCTTTAGGTGCAATAATTGAACGTATTGTAAATTCAATAGTAAAAATCAAGTCAAAGAGAAAACCAACAATAAGTAAAGCACCTCTTGCACTTATACTCCATACAAATATTCTACTTAAATCTTCTACAAATATTTCAACTATGGCTAAAATAATCATTATAACCATAAAACTTTCCCAAAATACTCTTTTTTTTGTCATAGCAAACCTCCTTTAATTATTACTACTTTTATTTTGCAAAATCATCGTTTGACAATGGGATGATAGATTTTGCGATTAAAGAACCTTTAACATTAAGTTGCTCTTTATTTCCTTGAGTCCATACTATTGAAAATTTATCAGGGGAATGAAATTTATCTTGTCCCATTTTTTCTTCCAAACTTTTTATTATTCCCTCGTTATCAATAAACGAACTTAAAAAGTCTATAACACTTGTTTTACTAAAACTTTTTATTTGTGTATCTTCACTACTTAACACTTCTTTTGAGTAATAAAATTCAATTTTGTATTGCTGTTTTCCGCCAAAAGTTTCAGGCAGCTCCAAATTTATTGTTACAATTATATTAGATTTTTTTCTCACAATTTTTATATTAATCTTTTTTTTAGATATTAGCGAGTATTCGTCTTCTAATGATGTTGATATCCAGTCACCTGATTCAGAGGTGAAAATATATTTTTTACCTTTACTAAAATCAATAATTGTATCTTTTTCATCTAAATCTGGGAATGGATTCCCTGCTTCCTGATAGAACATATTTCCTGTTAATCGTTTTTTTTCTGATGCAAGCATAACTCTTAAATTGCCCTTTAATTTTGTTCCCCCTACAGAAGTCCCACTGAAACTATAATCGGCAAGATAGCCGGTCTCACAAAAAACAGGAGAAATAGAAAAGAAAATAACAGAGAAAATCATAACTAATATTTTCATAGTTGTCTCCTTAAATGTTTATATAATAGAGTTGTTGCATAATTCATTATTTTGTAAAAATAAGGCCGTTGTCATTCCTGCCCCTGTATGCACAGGGGGTAAACTCCTGCAGGAATCTCCTCGATTTTTCTCATAAAATCGTAAATTATCAGATATGAGACCCCTGCATTCGCAGGGGTGACATGGTGCCAAATTAATTATGCAACAACTCTAATGATAAATATATAACTATTAATTTTAAATTTCAAGTTATTTTTTATGATTCTATTAAAATATAATCATCTGCGATTTCTGTAATAGTCCCTGTGATACTTGAATGCAGATTTGCACTCATTTTTCCTTGAGGTATTTCAGCTATAATATCCCCTTTTGATACTTTATCGCTTTTTTTTACCCTTAATTCAGGTGCAGCACCTATATTCTGTTTTATACTGATTTTAACTTTTTTGATTGAAGGTTCTGTTTCTGTTAAAGGGGCGGGGTGTTCAAACTTTTTTACATCTATTCGTCTTACAAGTTTATCAATAGGTGCTCGTCTATATTTATACATTTCATGCACATTTTTTACCTCTTTTTTTGCATAAGGATTTTTTATTTTATGTTTTACTAATTGTTCTTTAAGAAAATGGAAAATATCTTTTGGGGATAACAGCATTGGGCAGGCATAATAACTGCATACCCCACACTCGGAGCAGAGATAGGCTTCAGTATAAGAATTTAAGTTTGTTTCGTTCATATAACTTATTTTTCGCATCATTAGATGAGGTTTTAAATCACTATGGCCGAGAAGATATCTGGAACAGTATTCAGTGCAGAGTGAACATTGTTCGCATGCACTTCTTGAATGTGCTATACTTACATATATACTCTCTTGCTTTCTTTTTATAAGGGTATGTTCTTGTGGAAAAATTAGTATGCCGTTTGTTGTTTTTTTTATAGAATCATTTTCAGTAGTCAATTTCCCCATCATTGGTCCACCGTCTATTATAATATAATCTTTAGCATTAGTGCCACCAGCAAATTTAATTGCGTCACTAATTATAGTCCCTATAGGTAGTTTTATTGTCTGCGGGTATTTTACTGCTCCACCAATTGTAACCCATCTTTCTGTTACAGGTTTCCCCTCAAGTGCTTCTGATATATGCAGGACTGTTCCAACATTATCAACAATCACACCAACGTCCAGGGGGATACCACCTTCTGGAACAATTCTTCCTGTGCAGTTGTAAACGATATCCTGTTCATCTCCTGCTGGATAGACATTTTCTAAAAATTTTATTTCAATGAATGGCTTCTCTTTTATTAATTTTTGAAGTGATTTTACAGCCTCTGTATATTTTTTTTTAATTGCGATAAAAGATTTTTTTGCATTAACCATATTATGAATGATTTCAAGGGTAGATACAATTTTATATGAGTATTTGGCTGCTATTTGTTGGTCAACCCTCAAAAGTGGTTCACATTCAGCAATATTAAGGATAAAGTATTCTGCTTGTGCATTCAATTTTATATGTGTTGGGAATCCCGCCCCACCTGCACCAACTATTCCGGCACTTTTAATTTTTGCTATAAAATCAGATTTTTCCATCTATGATTTCATCTCTTTAATTAAATTTATCATATCTTCTGCTTCTTTTAAATCAAGTTTATTAATAGCAAATCCTGTATGAACAATCACATAATCACCGACTTTTATATCATCAATCAGAGTAGTCAAAACTTCTCTTTCTACTCCGCCTAATTCAGCAATATATTTTGAGTCATCAATCTTTTTCTTTATTCTCATTGGTACGCCTAAACACATATATGTAATATAACAAAATTTAGTTGAAAATCAAACTATATATAATATATTTGTAAATAGTGGTAGAGGTGAGGTTTAAGTCATTATTGTAAACTTAAGGACTCTCAACTGTCACCCCTGCGAATGCAGGGGTCTCGTTAGACTTAAAATTTGATATTTTTTAGTGTGACGATAGTAGAAAACGAGATTTAAAGCACTATTACGAATGAAAGTTATTTGAATTTAACAAAGTTCTTACGAGATTCCCGCATTCGCGGGAATGACATGTGCCGAGTTTTCGCTTAAGTTTACGATAATGAGATATATCTGTCCCCTGAGTTGGTATAAATAGACTTATGAAAGAAAAGAAGTTTTCACATTTGAATGAAAATGGCGAGATTAAAATGGTATCTGTGACTGATAAAGAATCTACGAAAAGAGTTGCAAGAGCAACAGGTAGAATTTATGTTTCTAAAGAAGTTATTAGAAGAATAAAGGAAAATCGGATAGAGAAAGGAAATGTTTTAACAACTGCAAAAGTTGCTGGCATAATGGGTGCTAAAAAGACCGATATGCTGATACCTCTGTGTCATACACTTGGAGTTGATTTTATTGATTTGGATTTTGAAGTTAGTCCCGAATATATTGACGTTTTTTCTTATGTAGAAGCCACACATAAGACAGGTGTTGAGATGGAATCGTTAGTTGCTGTTACTAATGCTCTTCTTACAATTTATGATATGTGTAAGGCTATAGATAAGAGTATGGAAATTTCAGATATTAAATTGATTGAGAAGAGAGGAGGAAAAACTACTTTTTATAGGAATAAGATTTTAAGTCTCAATATCAGCAAAAAAAGAGGTATACCGAAGACTCCTGTTGATGAGGTTGAGGTTATAAAAGATTGTGGAATTAAATCTGATGCACATTGCAAAAAGTCTTCAAAAAGACAAGTGAGTCTTCTCTCAACAGTTAGTATCCAAAAAATAAAGGATAAAGGATTAAATGTGAAATATGGTGATTTTGCTGAAAATATTACAGTCAGGGATATTCCGCTATATGAGATACCTGTTGGAACAAAAATCAGATTTGAGAATGGAGTTATAATGGATGTTACACAGATTGGAAAAAAATATCATAAAAGGAGTAAGATATCGGAGGTTATAGGTGACAATATCAATATTATGCTAAGGGAGGGTATATTCGCAAAAGTTTTAAATAATGGAGTGATAAGAGTTGGTGAAGAAATCATTGTAGAATTTTAAGATAAAAAAATTCTTTACTTTTCAATATTTTTTAGTATATTTAAGTAAAATGAGAAGAGTAAGTAGTAAAGTAATAGAAAATACTATATATGAAGCGTTAATTACTGCCACATATAAACTACCGGAAGATATGAAAAAAGTACTGAAAAAGGCATATGAAAAAGAGACTTCACCCATTGGAAAAATAGTTTTAAACCAGATAGTCAAAAATTATGAATTGGCATTATCGGAGAAGATACCATTATGCCAGGATACAGGACAAATAGTTCTGTTTGTTGAAATGGGACAGGAAGTAATATTTTCAGAGGGATTTCTTTTATCTGCCTTTAATAAAGCAGTTACAAGTGTTACATCTAACGGTTACATGCGTGCTTCATCATTATCAGACCCATTAAAGCGTGGTCATGGTGTAACCAATATTCCACCAATTATTCATATAGATATTGTCCGAGGGGATAGAGTTAAGATTTATGCTATGTTAAAAGGGGCTGGTGCAGAGAATACTTCAACTGTAATGATGTTATCACCTGACGCTGATGCAGAAGTTATACAGAAAAAAGTAATTGATTGGGTGGTTAAAAATGCTTCAAAAGCGTGTCCACCTGTTATTGTTGGAGTAGGGATTGGGGGTGATTTTGAGTATTCAGCTATTATGTCAAAAAAGGCTTTAATAAGAAAGATTGGCTCGAACAATAAGAATGAGTTATATGCAAAAATGGAGAAGGATATTTTGAAAGAGGTAAACAATAGCGGTATTGGTCCTATGGGACTTGGTGGGGATACAACGGCACTGGCAGTAAATATTGAGTATAGTGCTACTCATATAGCATCTTTGCCGGTAGCAATAAATTTGAATTGTCATTCCTCAAGAATTGTTAAAATTGTGATTTAGGTAATTAATATGGATGAATTGAATATTGAAATACCAATTAGTGATGCCCAGATTAAAAAGTTGGAAGTAGGTGATTATGTCAACCTAACTGGAACTTTATATACTGCACGAGATACTACCCATATAAGAATTATATCGGATTTTAAGAGTAAGAAAAAATTACCGTTTAAAATGAATGGCAGTGTGATATATTATGCAGGCCCTGCACCAGGGCGAGGTGGAAAGATTATATCATCTTGTGGCCCTACGACTTCCATTAGGATGGAATCATATTTGGATTTTATATTGAGCAAAGGGGTCAAAGCTATAATTGGAAAAGGACCACTAAGTGCTCAAGGAATAAGTTTATTGAAAAAGTATAATGCTGTTTATTTTGTAGCAACTGGTGGAGCTGCTGCTTATCTTGGCAGTTTTGTTACTGATGCGAAAATTTTGGAATATAAAGAGTTGGGGCCAGAGGCAATATTTCAGTTAGAAGTGAAACAATTCCCTTGCTTTGTTGGTTCAGTTAAAGGGAAATCTTTGTTAAAACTATAAACAATATAATTAAAGGAGATATAGAATGCTTTCAGAACAGATTTTTAAAGAGATGATTGTTAAAAATGAGAAAAAAATCATATTAATGATAATGGATGGAGTTGGTGGACTGCCTATGAAAGATGGCAAAACAGAATTGGAATATGCAAGTACCCCTAATCTTGATAAATTAGCAAAAAAGTCCTGCATGGGATTAACAAACCCAGTGGCTATTGGAGTTACGCCTGGTAGTGGTCCGGCACATCTGGCTGTATTTGGTTATGACCCTGTAAAACATGAGATTGGACGCGGTGTTCTTGAAGCACTCGGCATTGGCTTGCATTTAACTTCTAATGATTTGCCTGCAAGAGCAAATTTTGCAACCAAGGATGATAATGATATTATTCTGGATAGAAGAGCTGGGAGAATCCCAACGGAAAAGAATATAGAATTATGTAAAAAATTGAGTGAGAAAATAAAAAAGATTGATGATGTAGAAGTTATAATAAAGCCTGGTAGGGAACATAGATTTGTAGTTGTATTTCGTGGAGAGGGATTAGAGGGTCCATTGGCTGATGCTGACCCACAAAAAGAAGGGTTAAAGATTAAGTATGCAGAAGCAGAGAATCCTAAAGCAAAGAAATCCGCAAAAATTGTTAATAAATTTATTGATATGGTTAGTGAAGTTTTAAAAGATGAGAAACCTGCAAATACCTGTCTTTTAAGAGGTATCAGTAAAGTTCCGTCGGTTCCGGTTATGAGCGAATTGTTCGGATTAACTCCTGCTGCTATAGCAACATATCCAATGTATAAAGGTTTGGCAAGACTTGTTGGAATGGAGGTGTTAGATGCAGGTGAGACAATTGAAGATGAAATAAAAACATTGAAACAGAACTATAAAAAATTTGATTTTTTCTATGTGCATATTAAAAAAACGGATTCTTATGGAGAGGATGGAAATTTTGACAACAAGGTTAAGATTATCGAAGAGGTAGATAAATTTATTCCTGATATTTTAGGATTAAGACCGGATGTTTTTGTAATTACAGGTGACCATTCTACGCCTGCTCTTCTTAGCGGCCACTCATGGCATCCTAATCCTTTTCTTTTAAAGTCAGATTATATAAGACCTGATAAGGCGGAAAGATTTACTGAGTCCGAATGTTTAAAGGGCAGCCTCGGGCAGTTTTATTCGGTTGATGCAATGCCGCTTATGCTTGCGAATGCATTGAAATTAAAGAAATTCGGGGCTTAGTTTCTTAATATGAAAAAAATTATTAGATTTCTTCTGCTTATTTCACCGATTATTTATTCAATAATAGTACTTAATAAGGATTTATATTTCTATTTGATTGCCGGAATATTTTTTTTAATTGTAAGTATTAGATTTACTGTCAAATATAATGATAAGGTAAAAATATGGATACAGATTGGAATAACTTATATCTTTCTTGATTTAACCTTTCATAAAATAGACTTTATCCAGTTTATAAAAAATTTTCAATATATCAAAATAGAATTTCTTATCCCTGTTTTCATTGTAATATATTTATCACTATTTTTAAGGGCATATAAATGGAAATACCTTATATCCCATATAAAAAAACTATCTACAAAAAATCTTTTTAAAGCAACACTTCTCGGATTTATGGGCAACGCTATTTTCCCTGCAAGAATAGGTGAAGTTATACGTGCAGTTATGATTTCAAGATATGAGAAGATAAGCAAGATTTCTGCTTTGAGTAGTATAATCCTGGAAAGAATATTTGATGGATTAATTGTCGGTGGAATGTTTGTATATATTTTGTTGTTTAACCCTATACAGAATAATACTTTAAATAGAACTGGGATTATTATTAGTGCTATATATGTTTTTGCAATTATATTTATGTTTCTTATATATTTTAAATATGATTTTATAGCCAATTATTTTAATAATCATTTTGAATTTATTGGCAAGAATATGAAAAAGAAAATAATTCATTTTTTCTATTCCTTTTATAATGGATTACATGTATTTAAAAATGGGAAATATCTATCATTCTTTATTTTATATACAATATTAGTATGGATTATTAATATTGGCGAGGCTTATTTTTTTTTAAAAAGTATGAATATTATAAATGTTTTTTTAAAGCATAGTATGTACTCCCCGCTATTTTTTAGTGTAATATTCACATTTATTATGACTGTTGGAGTAGCAATTCCATCAGGTCCTGGTTCTGCGGGTCCTTTGCAAGCAAGTATTTTATTTGCCTTTATTTTAGTTATGCCAAATCTTATGAAATTACCAATCAAATATAATTATATAGCAAGTTTTTCAATGTATGTATGGATTATTCAGGTTTCTGCGGTTATATTAGGTGGAACAGTTGTTATTATAAAAGACGGTTTGAGTTTTAAAAATATTAGAAAGTTGCAAGAGATTTGAGTGTAGTTACAATGGTCTTGTTTGATTATATTCTAAAATATTCCTTTTGATGCTTGCTGAATATTATCAGTTTTTTTATATTTAACTGTTGTAATATATTTTTTAGTTTGTCGAATTTTCTTCCAACATCTTCAGGAGAATGTGCGTCCGAACCTGCTGTAAATTCAATTCCAAAATTATTTGCTTTTGTTAAAATATCGATTGACGGATATAATTCTTTTACAGGTTTGTCCCAGCCCGAAGTATTTATTTCTACTACAAGTTCATTCACTTTTATTAAGTTTAAAATTTCATCAACAAGTGGAAGAAGAGATTCTGGAATAGTGTCACCAAATTTTTTGGGTAAATCAAAATGTCCTATGATATCAAAATAATTTCTATAGTTTTGAATCGCTTTTTTCATCTCCTCAAAATATTTGCGCCACACATTTTCTATTCCGATTTTTTTTCTTGCCGCATCAAACTCTTTTTGGTCCATACTTATCTCATCAAAAAAATGGACTGATGTAATCACATAATCTAATTCATCATATAAGCCATTATTATTTTTAAAAAAACTGTTATCTTTTTCGTAATAATCAACTTCAAATCCCTTTTTTATTTTTATTGATGATTCTCTTTTTTTAAGATATTCTATTTTAGACAGGTAATATATGATTTCTTCCTGTTTCATATTGAGTTTTTCTATAGGCACAGAATATTTGGGCTGATATTTTAAAGGATAATGGTCAGCAAATCCCATCTCTGACAACCCGATTTTCTTAGCTGTTTCTATATACTGTTCCATTTCACCTGTTGCATGTCCACATAATTTTGTATGTATATGATAATCAATCATTTTTTTATTTCCTTAACCTTGAAAATTTATATTATTGTTCCTTTTAAGAAGGGCAGATTGTTTTGCATTGTTTTCATAAAAAAATTACATACCACTGATTGATTCACTATATTCTGTATTGGCTGTATATTTATTTGATATATTGTTAAAACGATTATGCCTGCAAATATTACACCTTTAACAAAACCTAATATTAAACCAAGTGTTCTGTCCAAACTTGAAAGATGTGAATCTTCAATAAAATCAAACATACCATCGCGGACGAGTTTAAAAAAAAGATAAATAACTGAAAAGATTATTATACCGGCTATGATTTTAGTTAAATAAATATTGGCAGCAAGAAATTTTAAATGGGGTGATAATATTGGAGCGAATATATATGCGATTACAAGGCTTATGACTATTGAGACAAGTGCAAGCATCTCTTCCACAAAACCAACCTTATAAGAACTAATTGTGAATATGAGTATTACAAATAATATAATGATATCTAATAGGCTCATATATTAGTTATCGATAAATGAGAAAAAAATTTAAATAAAATTTGACAGATAAGTTATATATGGTTATACTACTCTATATGGAAAAATATAAGATATATATAGATGGTGCAGCAAAAGGTAATCCCGGTCCTGGTGGCATAGGGATTGTTTGCAGGGATAGCAGTAATAATGTAAAATTCAAGATTTCTAAAGGAATAGGAAAAGTTACAAACAATCAAGCGGAATATCTCGCATTGATTGAAGCATTGAAAAAAGCAATTGAAGATGGATTAGAGGATATAACGATTTTTAGTGATAGTTCTATAATCGTTAATCAGGTTAATGATTTGTATAAAGTGAAGAATCAATTTTTGTATGGATATTATAGTGAAGCAAAAGAACTTATGACAAAAGTAAAAGAAATAGAGATAAAGTTGATATCACGAACAGAGAATAAAGAGGCTGATGTATTGGCAAGTAATGCTGTAGTGGGACAACAGTTATAGGTATTATATAAGATGAGCAGTTCAGATACTCGGGCTTATAATCTTAGGAGTATAGGTCAGGAAAGTCCGAACACCGACAGGCAGGGTGCCGGGCAATACCCGGAGGAGGTGACTTCTGGAAAGTGCCACAGAAACCATACCGCCCCCCACTCACTTTGTATAGGATGCCCGTAAACTTAAGGAAAAATTGCGAAAAAAATGTCATTTTGAGGAACGAAGTGACGAGAAATCTTTCACAGGATAAAAAAGTGGAAGATTCCTCACGCTCGCTTCACCTGGTTCAGAATGACAACATTGCTTCTTAAGTGAACGATAATGGGAGAAATCCCCCTCTTATCCCCCTTTTTCAAAGGGGGATGAAGGAAATCCTTTTTTTATCTCCTCCTTTCATAAAGGGGGGAGGGGGGTATCATAAATTTACCTTAAGTTTACGATAATGGTTTATAGTAAGCCTATCCAAAGTGAGTGGGGGGTAAGGGTGAAATTGTGAGGTAAGAGCTCACATATTAATCTGGCAACAGATTGATAGGGCAAACCCCGCCTGGTGCAAGGCTAAGCAGAGGGTGGTTGCCTGTCCAATACCCTCGGGTAAGCCGCTAAAGAAGTGCACAGTAATGTGTCACTCAAGATTAATGAGTATCTAAACAGAATTCGGCTTATGAACTGCTCATCTTATCTATTTTTTTTATTAGTTCATAATCAAGATTATGACCGGAACGATAGGCTATAAAATGCCCCTTGATAGGAGCATTTAAGATTGATATGCATCCAATTAAATCTAATACTTTATGCCTGATACACTCATTTTTAAACCTTAATTTTTTATTTAAATACCCATCCTTTGTTAAAACCACTGCGTTTTTTAAATTTCCACCTTTAGCAAGACCTCTGCTTAATAAATCTTTTACTTCTTCATAGAATCCAAAAGTTCGGGCATCTGCTATCTCTTTTTTGAATGTTTGATAGGTTATATTTGTGAAATGTATAAATTGATTTTTTAATTTTGGGTGTTCAAAATTTATATGATATGTTATATCAAAAGTTTTAGATGGTAAAACCGCTATATATTTATCTTTTTTCAAAACATATATAGGTTTTTTTATTATTATTTCATTTTGTGGGGCAGGTTGTTCAACTATTCCCGCGTGTTCAATTAATTTTAAAAACTTCTTTGCGCTTCCATCCAACGCCGGGATTTCGGGACCTACTGTCTCTATTAAAATGTTGCTTATCCCCATCATATATAGCGAGGCGATTAAATGTTCAATTGTTATAATACTATTATTTTTTTTACCTATTGTTATCGCTCTATTTGTATTAGAGATAGAGGTGATATTCAATTTTATCTTTTTATATCTTTTAAATATAATTCCACTATTTTCAGGTAATGGTTTCAGTTTTATTTTGCTTATCGCACCTGTATGTATACCTAATCCAGAAAATTCTATACTTTTTTTTATTGTCTTTTGTTTCATAATTTTCTATAATTGAATATAGTAAATATAAATTAAATATCAATATGAATTATATAAAAGAGAAAGCATATATAATTAACTGTTATTTTCAAAATAGGGAACTTCAACAGGCAGAGGAGTCGTTGAAAGAGCTTATAATGCTTGCAGAGACTGCCAATTTGGATATTATTAAAAAAAGCCTTCTATTTTTACCAAAAATTGATAGTGCTAATTTTATATCAAAAGGCAAATTGGAAAATATTAAAATAGAACGGAGAGAGAATAAGATTGATGTTGTTGTTCTCAATCAGGAATTGAAACCTATACAGGTAAGAAATTTAGAGGATTATTTGGATTGCAAAGTTATAGGCAGGACAGAATTGATACTTGATATTTTTGCGCGGAACGCAAGGAGTAAAGAGGCAAAAATTCAAGTTGAATTGGCACAATTAAAATATCTTCTTCCAAGATTGACTGGTTATGGTCTCTTATTATCCAGGCTTGGTGGCGGTGTGGGCACACGGGGTCCGGGTGAAACAAAATTAGAATATGATAGACGTTATATAATGAAAAGAATTTCAACTTTACAACGCAAATTAAAGCAAATAGAGAAACACAGGGAGATTCTTTCCTTCCATAGAAAATATAGGATGGTGAGTCTTGTTGGTTATACTAATGCAGGTAAGACCACACTATTAAATGTTTTGTCAGGAGAAAATTTAAAAACAGCCAATAGGTTGTTTGTAACACTTGACCCTATAATTAGAAAAGTATATCTCGGTGAAGTTGGAAAGTATGTGCTTATTTCTGATACAGTTGGATTTATAGACAATATTCCACATCAGCTTGTGGCATCGTTTAAAGCAACATTGGCTGAAATTAAGAATTCAGATATGATATTGCATATAGTTGATATTAATGATGCAAATATTGATAAAAAGATTGAAGTGGTTAATAAAGTGCTCTCAGAAATTGGTGTTGATATTAGCAGAACTGTTCTTATATTTAATAAGATAGATAAGATGACGAATAATCAAAAAGTTGATAGATGTTCTCAATTATATCCCGGGGCAATATTTATTTCAGCAAAAAATAAATTAAATATTGACAATTTAAAAAAATTTTTGTTAATTATGAAGTAGGATGAGTAGTGAAGTAGATAAAATAAAAGAGAAAATAGGCATTTCAAAACTGGCGGAAGATGAGAGGAAACAGATATTCGATAAATTTGTTAAAGCCGGTGGAAAAGTTATTGACGAAAAAAATAGAAGGAGCACCGTCAGCTTTGATAGAGAAAAGCAGAAGGAATTGGTAAAAAAACTTGAAGAGAAGAAAAAGTCCAGGAAAGATGTAAAAAATATTGATGAGTTAGAAGAGAAAGAAGGAACAAATATTGAGGCGAGGTTATCCTTTTGGGACAAACTTTCAATATATTTAAGGGGATTGACTAATAAAACAATAACTATAAGTGGTAAGTATGTTAATAGAAAATTTTTTATCGCAATTGAAAAAGAGATTCTACCTCATATACAGAGATTGAATTTTGTTGTGAGAGATATCTTTAGTTCCGATGAGAAAATTTTGGCAGAGATAAAAAAAGTCTTATATGCCAAAGAGAGATATTATTTTGAATTATTAAAGAGATATGTATATTTTTATAATGAAGAAGAATTTAATGGACTGTTATATTTCTATCATAAAAATCCATTTAAAAAAATAACACCTAAACATATAGAGGAACCGTTAAAAAACATTTTTAAAAAGATATATCTGCTAAAAGATTTTGTATCGGGTGCTATGGGGGCATTAAAAAGTGCATTAAGGTTAGCTTATACAATGCGAAAAGTTAATAATAATGTTTTAACAAGGCGGTCATATTATATAAAGCAGGGTATAAATATTATATTTTACAAACTGCTACCAAAAATTTATTCTCTCTCTTTAATAAATATGAAAGCAAATGTTCAATTGAATTCAAGAAGATTTGAAGAATACCTTGATATTAAAGAAGAAGATAAAGTGGGGTTTAAATCATATAAGGATGTGTTTGATGAAAAAGAGTCGGCAACAAAAATAAATGAAGCACAAATTATAAAATCAAAAGTTGAGTTTATAAAGAAATCGTTTAAAGATTTAACAAGCGAAGATATGGATGATATGGAACTTGATGAGATGACCAAGTATGGAATAACTCTTATAAATAAAGTTGATTTTCAATATGTTAAGGATGGCTGTCCTACAACAATGCATATTGAAGAGTGTGATGAAAATGATAAAGTGCTGGTTACTTATTTGTTGCTAAAAGAGTTTGAAACGGAGTATTCATTTATTCTTACTTCTTATAAAATAAGTATAAATCAGGAATTTATTGATGGGAAAAGGGTAGATTATAAAGCGGTTCTTAATTCTATATATCCAAAGCTAACACCGATTGAAGATAAGTTTAGAGAATATTTTGAGACTGTGCATGCCTTAAATGAGATAAAAAAAGATACTATGATTAATGAAATTGAAAAGTATAATAGGATAAATTCTCTTGAAGGGAAAAGAAGCAAAATTGGATTTGAGGCACGAAAAGATACACTTGAATTTATTCAAGAGGTTAAAAATTATTTTGATAGATTTATAAATGATTATAATAATGAAAAAAATTTAATAGAAAATCCTGAAGAGGTATTACATTTTGATGCTGAGGTTGAGGGAAATAAGAAGGTTGATGGGAAAAAGGTTATTGAAGTTCTCATAGATGCGGATTCATTTCTTACAGCAATGATATTTAGGTTGGAAGATGGTGGAGATTTAAGTGGTATCTCAACGGATATAAAGGGCATTGATGTCCCGAAGGAAATCGAAAGTGAAGAGCAAAAGAGTTATGATGACGATTTCCTTGATGAACTTAGTCAGGTTGTTGAAACGCCTGGAGAAAATAAGTGAAAGAGGCTTTATATTATAAAAAGATAGATAACAGTAAACTACAATGTCTTCTCTGTCCGTATAATTGTATTATTTCCAAAGATAATAGTGGTGTTTGTGGGGTTAGAAAGAATATTGAAAATAAACTTATTGCAACTTCCTATGGAAAAGTTTCCGCTATTGCTGTTGACCCAGTTGAGAAAAAACCGTTATATCATTTTTATCCTTCATCCGAAATATTATCTTTTGGAACAATAGGATGTAATTTTAAATGTCCATATTGTCAGAATTGGCATATATCTCAAAATGTTAATTATCCGACTGAATATATAGAGCCGAAAGATGCTGTTGATATTGCCAAGAAAAAGAATTTGAAAATGATTGCTTATACATATTCTGAGCCATTAATCTGGTATGAATGGGTAAAAGATACATCTGAGATAGCAAAAAAGAATGGAATAAAAAATGTTCTTGTAACCAATGGATATATAAATAGAGAACCACTTGAGTCCCTTGTTGAATTTGTAGATGCAGCTAATATTGATGTTAAAGCATTTAACCAAAAATTTTATTCTAAATTATGCGGTGGGAAACTTGAGTATGTGCTTAAAAATGTTGAGTATCTTTACAAAAAGATTCATATAGAATTGACTATGCTGTTGATACCGGGATGGAATGACGATGAAAAAGGGATAGAGAATTTTGTGAAATGGGTTGCAACTCTTTCAAAAAATATTCCAGTTCACTTTTCAAAATATTTTCCGCAATATAATTTTACAGTTGAGGCAACCCCAATAGAGACTTTGAAAAAAACTTATGATATTGCTAAAAGATTTTTGAACTTTGTTTATATTGGAAATGCCAGTATTGGTAATAGCGGAAATACATACTGTCCTTATTGTGGTAATCTTTTAATTAAGAGGAGAGGATATACTGTTGATATTGTAGGAGTTGATAATGGCGTATGTAAAAAATGTCATAATAAGATTGAAATTATAATGGATTGATATATGGAACTTTTTTTAAAAACTTTCCTTGCGGTAATTGAAATTTTTCTAATAACCACAGCCGGCTACTTTTTTTTTAAGATAAATATTTTTAAAAGAGTTTATAAAGCCTTGCTATTTTATACTATAAATATTGCTATACCTGTTTTGATTCTTTATCGACTGGCTACAAAATTTTCTGCTTCACTTCTCTCACAGTCAATACTGCTTCCGTTTTATGGACTTTTCCTTATTCTGTTGGGCTATTTTGTGGGCAAAAAAGCTGCCGATGTTTTAAAAGTTAAAAACTATAAAATGAATATATTTATTGCTATGATGATGTTTACCAATTGCGGTTATTTACCATTACCATTATTTGCAGCGCTGTTTAAGGGGTATAATATAGCAATTGCCCAAATATATGTTTTTTTTATAACTTTTATATATATTTCACTTATATGGTCTATTGGCGTCAATATATTGAGAAATGATAAAAAGGTAAAGCAGGGAAAATTTTCTTTCAAAATAACAATGCCATTTTTAGCTGTTATTGTTGGGGTGATTTTGGCACAATTAAATATTAAAAATTATATCTCCATTAATGTTAAACTATTTATGGAGTATGTAGGTAAAAGCGGTGAGATGTTGATAATGTTTATTATGGGCGGTGGTCTTTCCAGCGTTAGAATTAAAAATATTAAAATAGATAAAACCATACTATTTCTGACACTTTTCAGATTGATTATACTGCCGCTAACTATTCTGCCTGTAATAATATTTTTGAAATTGGATTTTATATTAAGGGCAGTTTTACTTGTTGAAGCAGGTGTGCCACCTGCTGTGAATATTGTAATAATAAATCAACAGTACGGTAAATCTAAAGATTTAGATTTTATTATGTCAAGTATGATTATAAATTATATATTTGCTATTATTACAATACCGCTGCTTATTTTTATTGCACAAATACTATGAAAACCATAGAGGCGACAGAGAAAAAATTTAATAAGCATTATTTGACAAAGAAGAGAAAAGTTGACATTTATAATTATTGTGGTATATTTTAATAAAAGTTTAGAGTTTAG
>DYJV01000029.1:26956-30405 GCA_020722945.1 Candidatus Methylomirabilis sp.
AGTTTAGAGTTTAGGGGTTAGAGTAGCCGTAGGCTTTAGCCTTGCGAAATAGCCTTTCATCTCATTTTAGGAGGAGTAAGATGAGAAAGTTATACATATTAATTATTATACTGATTTTTGCTTTTAGTTGCGCTAAAAAAGAAGAGAAAATAGAGTTTGGTATAGTGACTATATACATAGGGAGTGTTAAAATAGAAAAAGACGGCAAGTCGGTTGCCCCTGAAATTAAGATGATTTTAAGAAGCGGAGATAAAGTTGTTACTGAAAAAGATTCTCGGATTGATATGCAGGTTGGACAATTAGGTATCATTAGAATAAATCAAGAATCAACAGTAGCGATGTCAAGGATGCTAAAAGAGGCAAATGAGAATATAAAATTACTATTAAAAGAAGGGGAAGTCATCTGTAAACTTGAAAAACTGAAAAGGAGTCAGCAGTTTAATGTAGAGACACCCACTGCTGTGGTGGGTGTAAGGGGAACAACATTTTTGGTAGATGCGTCTGAAAAGGAGAAGAAGACATCTGTTGCTGTTGAGAAAGGAACGGTTGAAGTTGTCAATAAGAAGGAAAAGGAAAAAGTTGTTGTAAAGGAACAACAGAGCGCAGAAGTATCCCATCTTTCAAAAGTGCCGAAGGTTTTGGATAAGATAGATGTTCAAAAGTTGAAGAAGTTACAAGAGGTTAAAAAATTAAAACTTCTTAAAAATATTAGAAAGATGGACAAAAAAGAGATTGAAAAATTGATGCCTAATAAAATAGGCAAGTTAGAGAAAACAAAGGTTAAAGAAGTTATGAAACAGTTTAAGAAAAATGTTACAAAAGAGAGGTTGAATGAACTGAGGAATACTAAGAAAAACATAAAGGATATGAAGGAGAAAGTGAAGAAAGAGGCCAGCAAAAAAGAGGTTGAAAAAATTGTGAAAAATAAAGAGGTTAGAGATAAGAAGACGATTGATGCAAAAACGGCAAAAGAGAAGATAAATAAGGCTAAAAATAAATTAAAAGGATTTTTGAAACGCTGATAATAAGAGCGGAGATGGCGGAATTGGCAGACGCGCCAGACTTAGGATCTGGTGGGGTAACCTGTGGGGGTTCAACTCCCCCTCCCCGCAAGTGGCTGTGTCATAAGTTTGTCTTTTGTGAAGATGTATCACAGCATCTTCGGGCCCAAAGGGAGTTACTTGCCAACCTACGGCTTAAGCCGTAGGTTGAATCACTAAATTCGCCCCGCCTGAAGGGGTTTCACCACTGAAGGTAGGGCTACAATGAATCATTAAACTCCTTAAGTGTCCGATAATGCACTACCTATGTCTAATTATGACACAATCTGCAATTGATATTGATAACGGAAGTGTTTGTCAATGAATAAAAGTTTTGGGATAATAAGTGCGATTATTTTTTTTTCTATTCTTATTATGTTCTGTGGAGCAAAAACTAATAAAATGAATGGAAAGAATATTAGAGAGCCGGCTGTTGCTGGAACATTCTATTCGGCAAATAAAGAGGATTTGAGACAGGCGATAGAGCAATATTTGTCGAAAGCAGAGAAAAAAAAGGTGCCAAAAGGTGGGGGAATAATTGGTTTAATTGCACCTCATGCAGGGTATGTATATTCAGGGCAAGTGGCTGCTGAAGCATATAAGCAGATTGAAAATCAACATTATGATACTGTTATTATTTTAGGTGTTGCCCATAGATATCCAATTAGAACCCCTTCTATTTATACGGATGGTTTTTATAAAACTCCTTTGGAACTCGTTGAGGTTGATGACAAAGCCTGTAAAGAATTGATGCAGAATTACACTTTTTTGAAGTTTGTTCCGGAGGCACATAAACTTGAACATTCTATTGAGGTGCAGATTCCGTTTTTGCAGATGGTAATAAAGAATAAGTTTAAAATTGTTCCTATTCTATTGAGTCATTTTCCCTATGAAATTGTTAATTCAGTTGCTGATGCTATATCTAAATTGATTCAGAGAAATAAATCAAAAAGATTTTTGATAGTTGCGAGTAGTGATTTGTCTCATTATCCGGCGTATAATGATGCAAAGAAGGTTGACAAAGATACAATAAGATTGATTAAAGATTTTAAAGTTGAGGAATTGATTCAGAGGGAGCAGAAAGTTGAAGACTCTGGGGTGGAAAACTTAGTAACATATCAATGTGGTCTTGGAGCCATAACAACTTTAATGTTAGCATCAAAAAAGCTTGATGCAACTGATGTGACCTTGATTGATTATAAAAATTCAGGTGATACATCCTGGATAAAAGAGAGAGTAGTGGGGTATACAGCTATGATGTTTTCAGGAAAAAATATTAAAAAGGATAAAAATTCAGAAGTTGGATTTGATTTAACAAAAGAGGAGAAGAAGTTTTTACTTAAAATGTCACGAAAAGTTTTAGAAGAGTATGTTAGGAATCACAAAATCCCTGAGGTTAAGATTGATAATGAAAAGTTAAAAAAAGATGCTGGTGCTTTTGTGACTTTGAATAAAAATCACAATTTGCGTGGTTGTATAGGATATATTATGCCAATAAAGCCTCTTTATAAATCGGTAATAGAGAATACTGTGAATGCGTGTAGTAGAGACCCGAGATTTACGCCTGTAACTTCCGATGAACTTAAAAATATTGAGATTGAGATATCAGTATTATCTCCGCCTGTGAGCGTAGAAAGTTATAAAGATATTATTATAGGACAGCATGGGATAATTTTAAAAAAAGGATTTAATCAGGCGGTATTTTTGCCGCAGGTTGCACCAGAGCAGGGTTGGGATTTGGCAACAACTTTGACACATTTAAGTTTAAAAGCAGGGTTGGGCCCTAATGACTGGCAGATGGGATGTCAATATGAAGTTTTTACCGCTATTGTATTTAAAGAGTCCGAATTTAAATGAAAGAAAAAGTTTTAATCCATACTTGCTGTGCACCATGTCTCTGTTATCCGCATGTACGGTTGCTTAAAGAAGGGTATGAGCCTGTGGCTTTTTGGTTTAATCCTAATATACATCCATTTTCGGAATATCAAAAGAGGTTAAATACTCTTTATGTATATCAAGTAAAAAAACAGATAGATGTCATATATAATGATGAGTATCTTTTGGAAGAATGGCTTGCATATACAAAGGAAGGCTGGTTGAACAATGATAAGGATTTACGGTGTAAGTTGTGTTATAGAATAAGATTGGAGAGATTAGCAAAAGTTGCACAAGAGAGAGATATAGATAAAATTACAACAACTCTTTTATATAGTAAGTTTCAGTTGCATAATGATATAAAAGAGATAGGTAATGAAGTTGCCAATAAGTATGGAAGAGAGTTTCTTTATATAGATTTTAGAGAAGGATGGAAAGAAGGTATCAAAATATCAAAAGATTTGGGATTGTATAGACAGCGTTATTGTGGATGCATTTTTTCCGAAGTTTATAGATAAAAATAAATTATGAATT
>DYJV01000030.1 GCA_020722945.1 Candidatus Methylomirabilis sp.
TAAGGTGGGGGTGGCTTACAAAGTTTGAATTAGGTTTTTATCTGACCAGAAAAAGAAACGGTGAATTGTTTGGAGAGACTTTGCTTAGATACAACAAAATATCTGAGTATAAACTGAGAGTTCTTTTAAAACAGCAGGAGATTGAGCAGCCAAAAATCTGTAAGTATTTTATTCAAAACAAGATAATTGACAACAAAATTCTCTTTGAGTATCTCAACACCTTAAAAGAGCATAACATCAAATATAGTAAACAAATTAAAAACAAAATATATATTACTAATGAAAGAAAATATCTCTAATATTTAAAGTCTATATGATAAATTTGAGTAATCCTCTAAAAAGAGCAGGATAAATAACTGCAGAAAATATTGCTGTCAGTATCGCACTCCCAGCAATTTCTCCAGAGAAGAAGTTCAACTCTTCCCCCACCTTTGAAAAAGCAACTATTAATGTTAAAGGGAAAGATGTTCCGAGTGCCAAAGCTGCTATTTTTCTAATGCTGTTCCATTGGAAGATAAATATAGTAGCAGCAAGGAGTCTAACCAAAAATATCCCTAATGTCATTGCTAATGCTGATAGTATAACAGATATATTGGATAAAATGCTAAAATCAAAGTTAATCCCTATTGTAATAAAGAAAACAGGTATAAGGAATCCGTTACCAAAGATCTCAAACCCTTCTTGTATGTATTGTTTATCTTTAAAAACTGAAGAGTAAAGTATCCCACCTATAAATGCTCCGATTATACCCTCTATGTTAAAAAAAAGTGCAACAGCAACAAAGAAAAGCATGTTAAGGAAGTTTGTTCTTATACCTGTTTCAGATTTACTCTCATCAGAGGTTATATTTAGAACAGTAAAAGGGTGCCACCAAGAGATTAATTTTAATATTTTTAAAGTGAAGTATGCAAATAATACAAAGAAAAATATCTCCAATAATATAAAAAGGGATTCTGTATTAATCCCATATTTATAGTAAATTGAAAAGATTGTTATTATGATAAGGCTCAATATCTCTCCGATAGAACCTATTATAAGTATATTTTTACCTATTTTTGAATCGAGACCCCCCTCTGATGAAAGTATTGGAAAGAGCAAGCCTATAGCAGTGATACCTAATATAAAGATTGTAGTAATATCAATTTTAAAAATTAAAGATGATATATATAAAAGTAAAAATATTATGAAAAAGTAGGAGGTAAATATAATTAACTCTTTTTTTGTAAGATTTTTTAAATCATCTGTATCAAGTTCAAGTCCTGCAAGATACATCAATATTATGAATCCAAACTCTGAAAGAAAATTTATTATTGTGAAAGATTTGGTATCAATATGAATAAAAAACCCTATGGCTATACCTAATAAAATCTCTGTAACTGGCGAAGGAAGGAGTAATTTTTTACTAAGGAATGGTGAGATAAAAGCTGTTAGTGCGATAATAAAGAGTAGTAAAGATTCATCAAAGTGCATTAATCTACGCTCTGTGGTATTGAAATAGTTGATTGAATGCTTTTTAATGCAACAGAGTATCCTATTGAAGGGTTAAGGAAATTTCCAATATTAAATTTTTCATAGCCCATTATCAGAAGAGTATTTTTTTTATCTTTTAAAAATTGTAATGAAACTTTTATGGGATTCCCCTCAAGAACAGTATATGGTAAAGGTGTTTTGTAAATAGTTTTGAAATCAGCTAATATCTTGTAGCTATCATTTAATTTGGTTTCTTCATCTTTACTCCTTAATCCTTTTGGCATAACAACTATAAATATTTCTATAGGTAGATTAAAGAGTCTCCCTAACTCAATAGCAACTTCAATAGAATGTATCATATCAGGTGTATTGAGAGAAACTATTACTTTCTCATAAGGGAAATTACCTTTTAAA
This sequence comes from Candidatus Methylomirabilis sp., assembly GCA_020722945.1. GTDB lineage: Bacteria > DYJV01 > DYJV01 > DYJV01 > DYJV01 > DYJV01. The sequence goes on from DYJV01000030.1 coordinate 1,885, forward strand.
ATAGCCGTAGGTTTAATGCTGTTTCTAAGAACCTCTTTTATTTTGAGCTTTTTGTAGGTAAAATACTTTTTTAATTGGAAGATATTTATCCCTGCATCATTTTCATTGAGATATTTTAGTATGCTGTCTGTTTCTAATAATGTGTAACTTTTGTTGAAATTTGGATCATTGATAACTCGACTTCTCATATCTTCATAATATTTAAAATCAACTGTTTTTATTAAAAGATTTGCAGCCCTTATGTTTTTTGTAAGATATACAACTTCAGCAAGCTGTGATAATTCAACTTCTGAAAAGATGTATGAAACACTATTTTTCCCATATTGAAGCGGGAATTGGGGTATCCCTTTGAGAAATATATTTACAAGATTCTCTAAAACTTTAGGTTCTCCGAAAAGGATGATTTTGTCACCAACTTCTATCTTTGTATTGTCTGATGGGATTACAATTTCATTATTTCTGTAGAGTGCGGCAAGATTCCAATTAGAGGGTTTTAATACTCTTAATGTTTTGTCTGTTAGGTGAGATTTGGACATAACATTAAGTTCTATCAGCTCACCTTTTTTAAGTCCAATGTCAAATGATCTTGAAAAGTTTCGCTCTATTTTATTGATAACAATATTGGTAGCTATATCGAGAGGATTGACTATGGTTACTCCAAATTCTGAGAATCTTTCAATGTTATCTCTGTTGTATATTAGAACGAGTATGGGGATTGTCAGATTAAAGGTTTTCCTGATGATAAAAGATATTTCGTAACTTATATCTGAATCTCTAAAAGTAGTTATTACAAAATCTATCTCAGAAAGATTTAGTTTTTTCCATATCAAAAGACTGCTTGCATCACCTACAATTGAAGTAATATTTGGGAATGTTTTCTTTATATTATCTATTTTTTGTGCATCTTTGTCAATTATAAGGAGTTTCTTATCTTTATGCAAAAATTTGAGAAGATTCTCCTCAAAATATCCTATTCCACAAAAAACTATCATTACTGTTCCTCTGAAAAATCAAATTTTAAAATTCTACTCTCTCTAATTAAATGATTTTGGGATATTGTAAAATTATCTTTGTAAAATAGATTATTGCAGTTTAAAAATATTGAATTATACTAAGTTAATGAATTTAAAATTTGAAGATAAACTTTAAGGTAGAAAGAGCATTTTTAAGATATCTTGGATAAATATATCAAGTAAATCAAGATTCTAATATCTACTATTTTTATATTTCTATGTCAATGGTGATATTTATAAATTATATTTTAATTTATAATAACAATACTTTGACTATGATTAACAGTTGTGATAATTATTTTTAAGCTATTTTGCTCCCACCATTTATGGATAAATATTTATTTTTTACTCCTTTTATTTAGATTGTTTGGCTAACAATCTTTTGCTGGTAGGAGTTATAAAATCTATGAGAGTAGCTTTTATATACCTAATAATTATCTGTCTATGGTTAGATTTTTGAGCTATATAATATTAGCTTTTAATTTTTTGATATAAAGAGATATCAAATTTTCCTTAAAGTTATAGGTTATCTGCTCTACGGTTACTATTAATTTTCTTGGTAATTTTATCAGTTCTTTCGATAAGTGCCAAATATTTTTTTAATGGGGTAATTTTTTGTATATATCTACTATTTTTATTGTAAAGAATGAAATTTCTAATTTGAAGCATATAGTTGATAAGGTATTATTATTCTCTGATGAAGTTGTTTTTGTTGATACAGGTTCCTCTGATGGCACAGTAGAGTATCTAAAAGATAGAGCATCTGCTGATAATTCTATTATATTTGCTACTTATAATTGGGATAATAATTTTTCAAATGCGAGGAATGCTGCTATAGATCTTTGCAGCAAAGATTTTATACTATGGCTTGATGCTGATGATAGGATTGATGACGATAACATATCACAAATTATACATCATAAAAGTTCTCTGAATCTCAATCTGGCATATTTTATTAAGGTCAACAATAGCTCTGATGACACTTTTTTTTATCAGATAAGGATATTCCCCAACATTAAACCTATAAAATTTATCTACCCTGTCCATGAGCAGCTTGATATGCCTACTCATATTAGAAAAGCTTTTCTCGATATAGAGATACTACATACAGGGTATGAGAATCGAGATAATCTTAAGGAGAAACATTTAAGAAATATTGCTATCTTAAAATCTTATAATAGCCAAGATTTCTATTTTTCTCTCCAAATGGGTGAGAGTTATAAGATAATTGGTGATTATGATAAAGCTGTTGAATATCTCAATTATGCACTTTTAGATAAAAATATTGTTACTCTCAATAGAGAGATTATGGGGTTTATATACCTTGAACTCTACAAATTATACTCTATTTTGGGTTTTCATGATAGAGCTATTAATGCTCTATACAAAGGGGAGGAGTTTGCTGGTGATTTTCCAGTTTTATACTACTATTTTGCTAAAGAGCTTTATGAAAAAGGTGATTTGGATATGGCAATTAAGTATTACTCTATTTTTTTATCAGAGCATTGTAACAAAAAATATATAAATCCAGTCTCTCATAAGCTTGAAGATTCTGGTATTTACTCTCTTGCAAAATGTTTTTTTCAAATAGGGCAATATGAAAAAGCTGTTATGTTGTTTAACAAATTAATAGTTAAATATCCTGATCACAAAATATATTCAGATTTTGGTGAAAAATGTCTCGAAAAGATTTTTTAACCTCTTTAAAAAATTTTATAAGTAGTGATTCTATTATCACAGATCCTGATATTATTGCAGGTTACTCTGAGGATAAGTCTACTCTCTACAAAAATACTCCTAAGATTGTTTTAAGACCATCAAATAAAGATGAGATAATAAAGATAGTAGCACTTTCAAGAGAGTTTAGAAGAACATTAATATGTTGGGGTAAGGGGACATCTGTAACTGGTAGTTGCCTTGGTTTTGAAGAGGATTATACTATTTTATCAATGGAGAGATTCAATAAAATAGTAGAGATAGATAGATCAAATCTTATTGCTGTTGTTGAGCCCGGTGTGATAACATCAGATCTCAAGAGTGAAGCTCAAAAGTGTAATCTCTTTTACCCTCCGGATCCTGCAAGCTTTGAAAGTTCAACAATAGGTGGAAATATAGCTACTGGTGCTGGTGGTCCTTCAGCTGTAAAATATGGAGTTACAAAAGATTATCTAACAGGCCTTGATGTAATTACAGGTAGGGGTGAGGAGCTTAAGCTTGGTGGCAAAGTGGTTAAAAAATCATCAGGTTATAATCTTATAGACCTTTTTGTTTCATCTGAGGGGACGCTTGGAGTAATAACAAAGATTTACTTGAAACTTCTTCCAAAACCTCTTAATATATTTACAATATACATAACTTTCTCAGATATATTTTATCTTCTAAATAGTGTAAATCTTATCCTTACAAACAATATTCTCCCTATTTCTATTGAATATATAGATGATACTGCTCTTGATTTTCTCAATAAAAGATTTAATTTGCCAGATTCTGATAAGAGTAGAGGTAGTTTAATAATTCAGATAGAACACGATTGTGAGGAGGATAAAGAGTATCTTCTTCTTAAAATATACAATATAGTAAGTAGTCTTAAAGGATTTATAAACTTTTACCCTATACACAGTAGTTCTAAAGAGCGTGAGATATGGAGTGCAAGAAGGAGTATCGGTGAAATTTTTAAGGAGAATTTCTCTATAGTTGTTAAAGCTGATATAGTAGTTCCAAGAGGTTGTATATTTAATGTGATAAAAGAGATAAAAAATTTTGCTGCTGACTACGGTGTTTTGGTGAGCTGTTTTGGTCATGCAGGTGACGGTAATATTCATATAAATTATTTATGTGACAAAAAGATATTAGATCCGTCAATTATCCAAAACACTTACTCTATCGTTAAAAAATATGGTGGACTACCATCTGGTGAACATGGAATAGGTATGGTAAAGAGAGATATTTTATCTGATTTTATTGGTGGGTCTCAAATTTCTATTATGAAAGAGATAAAGAAGATATTTGATCCAGACAATATTTTAAATAAATCGAAAATATTTAGTTAAAAAATAGGGGGTAGGGTATGTTATTCAATAAAGATTATCTGAAAATTTTCTTCATGATGAAATTATTTCTCTTGGATTTGACGAAGATTCTGTTGATAATGCTATTGATGCTTTATGTGAGTCAGTTGATGAGTCTTATCCTAAATTTGTAGAGGGTCTAAATGAGAAAGATCGCTTCAAGACAAAATTTGCTGCACATTCATTAAAAGGGACCTTTGGTAATTTTAATAATAAAGATTTTGCTCAACTAACCAAACTTTTTAAAGAAATTGAGCTGACTCTTCACAATGATGAACATTTTCCTAATATAGATGCCTTATTTTCTGAAGTTAAAGAGATTATCTCTAAATGGAGTAGTTTATAATATTTTTATCTTTATTGTAATTTGATACAGAAATTTATTGATAATATAAAAAATTTATGTTTTAATTGGGCGGTAAATATATTTTATACTTCCTAACAGCAGAAGTTTTACAAATTTCAACAAATTTAATTTAAAATGGGAGAGGATAAGATGATTCCAAGAGAGAAAATCAATAAATATTACGAGGATTATATCAAAGATGTATCATCTTTTTTAGAGAGTGACAAATCTGAAAATTTTGATCTCGGTAAAAAAATTAAATCAATAAGAGAGAAACAAAGTTTATCTATTGACCAGATAGCTTCCAAAACAGGATTTGAAAAAGATTTTCTTATACAAATAGAATCAGGAAAGGTAAATCCCCCACTTTCAACAATAATTAAGCTTTCAAAAGCTTTAAATACAATGTTAAGTAAGGTAATATCTGATACCTCTGACAAAAAATACAGTGTTGTAAGGGTATCAGAGCACAAAATTATGCCGAGAAAAGCAAGTCAGATATACAGTTATATCCCACTTTCAAATGAAGTAAAAGATAGGCACATGGATTCTTTTATAGTTAAGCTTCTACCTTCAAAGGATGTTGAATTTACAGTTCATGAAGGGGAGGAGTTTGTATATGTTTTGGGTGGAGAGGTTAAAATATTTTTAGAGGATAAGGTAGAGGTTTTAAATATTGGTGATACTATATATTATCAATCAAATGTCCCACATTTTATTACTTCCAACAACGATTCCCCTGCCATTATACTTGCAGTTATTTACAATGGATAAGATTTACTGTTATGGGTGATAATTTTTTTACCATCAAATTTGATAATGGACAACTTCTTCTTATTGACCAGAGAAAGCTCCCTATCTCTGAAGATTATTTTATCTGCAAAGATTATAAAGATGTAATCTTTGCAATAAAGAGTATGGTTGTAAGGGGAGCACCAGCTATAGGAGTTACTGCTGCTTATGGGATTGCTATTTTTGTTATGCAGTCAGATAACAAGGATTTACTTCTTAATAATTTTGATAATGTTTGTAGAGAGTTTGCTGCTTCAAGACCTACTGCCGTAAATCTTTTTTGGGCTATCGAAAAAATGAAAGAGTATTTTTATCAGATAAAAGATAAAGCTCTCTCCCAAATCAAAACACTCCTCATTAATAAGGCTCACCAGCTTTACGATGATGATATAAATGTGAATAGAAATATAGGTTCTTTTGGCAGCACAATAGTTCCAAATGGTGCTAATATTCTCACTCACTGCAATGCAGGAGCGCTTGCTACTGCTGGTTATGGGACAGCTCTTGCAGTTGTAAGGGCAGCGTGGAGTGGTGGTAAAGGTATTCATGTCTATGTTGATGAGACGAGGCCTTTTCTTCAAGGTGCAAGGTTAACAGCGTGGGAATTAATAAAAGAGAATATTCCATCTACTCTTATATGCGACAATATGGCAGGATTTCTGATGAAGCAGGGTAAGGTAGACCTTGTTATTACAGGTGCTGATAGAATTGCTGCAAATGGTGATACTGCCAACAAAATTGGGACATACTCTGTTGCTGTTCTTGCAAAGGAGAATAAAATTCCATTTTATATTGCAGCACCGTTATCAACTTTTGATATAAGTATCAGTTCGGGTGATGGTATTCCGATAGAGGAGCGTAATGAAAAAGAGATTACAAATGTTTTCTCTGAAAGGATTGCCCCATTGGGAGTGAAAGTTTACAATCCTTCATTTGATGTTACGCCTTCCAAATATATAAAAGGTATAATTACTGAAAAGGGGATAATATATCCTCCATTCAAAAAAAACATTAAAAATTTATTACATTAGAATAACAACCTATTAATCGAATGTTTATATTCTCTGTTCAATTCATTTTTGAATCTTCTTTAAAGCCTAAAAATTTAGGTTTTGAGCCTATTTTAAAATTAAAAAGGCTGCATAAGTATGAGAAGTATAGATTATCTGTTCCACCTTAACTATTCTTTATAGTGTATATTTTTTCTTTTATTTGCAACTCATCTATAATAAATTTAAATAAAATAAAATTATAAAAAAGGAGAAGAGATGAAAAAGTTATTAGTTCTTATGTCTATTGTTGTATTAGCTTTATTTGTAGGTTGTGCTGGAAAGAAAGATACAGTCAAACATCAGGCTGGTGGTCAAGGTGGCGATGGTTCCCAAACACAAGTTAGTGAAGGACAAATGTCTAAGTGGAATAGCGATGCGTTGAATCAGGAGAAATTAAAAGAGGAAGAATTAAGAAGGAAACAGGAGTTGCAGGCTCTTCAAAGCCAGATTGAAAAATTTTCTCAGAGAGATGTTCATTTTGATTTTGATGAATACAAAATTAAATCAGATGATATCCCATATCTTGAAGAGCTTGGAGCTTGGTTGAAAAATCACTCTAACCTAAAAATTACAATAGAGGGACATTGCGATGAGAGAGGTTCTGACCTTTACAACTTAGCTTTAGGGCAGAAGAGGGCAAGCTCTGTAAGAGATTTTTTTAAAATGCTTGGAATAGAGGGTAATAGAGTTGATTGTGTAAGTTTTGGTGAGGAGAGACCTTTAGATCCGGGACATAGTGAATCTGCATGGTCTAAAAACAGGAGAGCTCATTTTGTAATAAAATAATATTATGGATAAAGAATTCGATAAGTTAGCTCATAAACTTAATAGATTAATTGATGCTATCTATCCTGCTAAAATTGATTATTCAGAGATAATAGCTAACTTCAATTTTTTTTCATGGCGTAAAGGTTTAGTTGCTAACTATCTTAAAGAGATCAAAAACCCTTATATTGTTGATCTTGATGATATAATAGCACTTGACTACTTTAAAGAAACTATTTTAAATAATACTTTTCAATTTTGTAGAGGGTATCTTGCTAATAATATTTTACTTTGGGGTGAGAGGGGTTGCGGCAAATCATCTCTTATAAAGAGTATAGTTAAAAAATTTGAGAATTATAAATTAAAATTGATAGAGGTAAAGAGTGATAGTCTCAACTCTCTCGAACAGCTTTTTGATATTATTGCAAATTATAGTGATATAAGATTTATAGTGTTTCTTGATGATATCTCTTATACTGTTGAGGATACAGGTTACAGAATTCTCAAATCTCTCCTTGATGGGAGTCTTACAGAGAATATGAATAATTTTCTCATATATGCCACCTCAAATAGGAGGCATATGGTAAAAGAGGAGTTTTCAGACAAAGAGATACATGAATTTGAAGCTATATCTGAAAAAGTATCATTAAGCGACCGATTTGGAATATCACTTGGTGTTTATAAGCCACTAAAGGAAGATTATATATCGATAGTTGAAAATTATGTTATCAAATTTAATCTTCAAGAGTTTTTTAACAAACAAGATGCACTCAATTGGGCTATGAATAGGGGTGGTTTTTCTGGAAGGACAGCATATCATTATGTTTTGTCTCTCTTTTTTCAATTAGCTAAAAAGAGTAGTAATTCAAATAATTAATAAAATTGTAGAGGCATATTGCGGTATGTCTCTACAATTTTACCAATAATTACCTTTTGATAGTTTTAAACCTGCAAATCCAACGAACATAATCTCAACTTTTAGGAATTTTTATGGAAATTGCACTTGTTAATCCAGAAATACCTCAGAATAGTGGGAATATAGGACGACTATGTGTTGCGACAAACAGCAAGTTACACTTTGTTGGGAAATTAGGATTTTCTATATCTGATAAACATTTAAAAAGGGCAGGTTTAGATTATTGGAAATCTCTTGATTATCAGATATGGGATAGCTTTGATGATTTTTACACTATGAATCAAGATAAGAATTTTTACTTTGCAACAAGTAAAGGGGAGATGATATACACAGATGTATCTTTTAGATTTAATGATATAATTGTATTTGGTTCGGAATCAAAGGGTTTTGATGACAAAATACTCAAGCCTTTCCCTGATAATCAGAAGATAAAAATTCCATTTAAGAATGTCAGGTGTCTTAATTTGAGTAATTCTGTAAGTATAATACTTTATGAAGCTTTACGACAGCTTGATTTTGAATTTTAGATTTTTTATCGATCTTTTACATTAAGAACATTTGTATACTTTTTTAATGATCTTAATACCACCCAAATAACAAAGCCAATACCTAATATTATTAACCATCCCATATCAAACTCTAATCTACCTTCAACAAATATTTCTCCAACAGTTTCCATGATGAATAATACAAAAATAACTGCAAAGAAACCGTTGTATTCTCGCTTTAAAACATTTTTAAATGAGAAGGGAAGGTTTGGTTTCTTGTATTGGCTAAACTTAGGAATAAAAGCAGGGGTATTATTTGCCCATTTGAGATACTCATCACCAAATTTATTTCTTAGATATGCCTCTTCGGCAAAAATTATCCGTTCGTAGTAAAGCCAAAAGATTAAAATGTAGATAAGTGTCAGCCACCAAAGATGAGCGAATAATGAGATACCCAGTCCCATAAAAAAATTACCCAAATACAATGGATTTCTGACGATGGAATAGATACCTGTTGTATTAAGAGTGTCTGCAATTTGTTTTTTTGTGTTTCTACCTGATGTCCCTTTTGGGGTATGCCCAATTGTAAAAATGCGGATGCCCAAACCAATAAAACTAATAAAGAGACATAATGTCTCCCAGAGATGATCCAAGTATTCGTTATGTCCCGGATACTCATACTCTCGTAGTGCCAGCAAAAAAATGCCTATTACCGCCAGTGGCAAGTAGCTTCTCCAGCGAAACAGCCAATTGCCAGCATTTTCAAATTCTTCTCTTAATGCCATTTTATCTCCTACTAAGAATTTGTGTTATAATAATTTAATTTATATAAATGGATTTTACCCGTTAAAATTGGGCAGTTAGGATAACTTCATTTACCTGGGTCAATGAACCCTTAAAGGAGTCTGTCCCCTATCTCCTATAAAATTAGCCTATTTACACTCTATCTACTGTTATTATTTTTTATGAAAAAATTTTTATTAAATAGATACTGTAAAGATTATTATCAGAATCTATTTAGTAAATGAATTATGTGTGACTCCCTACGATACTATCTTAGATATCCATTTTATTGCTTCTTTATCACCTATTGATTCGATGTTGAGAACTGCGGAGTAGTAGTGTGGATCATTTACATCAAAATTGAAGTAATACTTGTTGTAAGTGATTGCTTTATTGTCTATCTGCTGAATAAGTGTGTCAACTTTGTCTTGAGGGATACCTTTTAGATTAACCATATTTTTCTTTCTGAATTCAGGAGTTCCTACAAATCTAAAATGAAAGCTATTTGGCTCATCTTTGAGGATAATATTGCCGCCCCTTCCAAGTATTATGCAGTTCCCAGATTTTGATATTGCACTAATAACTCTGAATAACATTTTTTTGTAGATATCAGCATCTATCCAACCGCTACTATCCATTCTGTAAGGTAAGAGATGTTTGTAACTATCCCTTATATTCCTTGAGTAAAGCTTATCTTGCTTTTGCTCCATATCAAGGTTTTGCTGATCTTTTCTGGTGAAAATATCAATAGAGAAATATTTGGATATAGTTGCTACGATATTTTCATGTTTCTCGATCTCGAATGTTTTAACATCCATTTTGTTTATTTTTAACATTTCAGCGATCTCTTCTGCTATAATGTGGTCGAAATAGAGATATCCCAATTTTTCAGCGAGCTCATGGGCTATAATTGTTCCTTTGCAGCCTACCTCTGCATTGATTGTTATTATTGCCATAATCCCCTCCTAATTATATTATTTTATTTTGTAATAATTTTTGTACCACTTGATAAAATTGCCGATACCTGTATCTAATGGAGTTGATGGTTTAAAACCAATATCGTTAATCAAGTCATCTATATCTGCGTATGTCTCCAAAACATCCCCCATCTGAAGCTCTTTGAAATTTATTACAGCTTTTTTTTGAAGATGTTTCTCTATTGTAGCTATAAAATCCATTAGATCAACTGGTGAATTGTTCCCAATGTTGTAGATTTTGTAGGGTGATGAACTACTTGAAGGATCAGGATTTGCTGAATCCCAATTTATGTTGGGCTGGGGAATTTGGGGAATAATTCTTGCAATACCCTCTACAATGTCATCAATATAAGTAAAATCTCTTTTCATCTTGCCAAAGTTGTAAACTTCTATAGCCTTACCTTGTATGATATTTTGTGTAAATTTAAAAAGTGCCATATCAGGTCTCCCCCAAGGTCCATATACAGTAAAAAATCTTAATCCTGTGCATGGGAGATTGTATAGATTAGCATAGGTATGTGCCATAAGTTCATTTGCTTTTTTGGTAGCAGCATAGAGTGAAACAGGATGGTCAACATTGTGATGGACAGAAAATGGCATTTTGCTGTTTGCACCATATACAGAGCTTGAAGATGCAAATAGCAAGTGTTTGACTTTTGTATGTCTACACCCTTCAAGTATATTGAGAAAGCCTTTTATATTGCTATCGATATAGACATATGGATTTGTAATTGAGGCTCTCACCCCTGCTTGAGCAGCCAAATTGACTACCACATCAAAATTCTCTTTTTTGAATAGATTCATAATATTGCTACGATCAGATAGATCCATTTTGTAAAAATGAAAGTTGGTAAAGTCATTTAATATTGACAATCTATCCTCTTTTAGCTTAGTGTCGTAGTAATCGTTTATGTTGTCTACTGAGTAAATATCGATGTTTGATTGTTGGAGAAGTTTTTTGGAGAGATGAAATCCTATGAAACCAGCAGCACCAGTAATTAAAATTTTCATAAAAAATCCTTTGAGAATTAGTAAAAATATGTTACTAAAAATTTGTATGAAAGTCAACATTTCTCTTTTACAAATAGATGTTCAAGCAGGTGATCCTGAGGTAAATTTTCAAAAAGTAATTATGCTTATTGAAAATTTAAACATAAATCATAATCACTATGTTCTACTTCCAGAGTTGTGGATATCAGGGTATGACTACCTCAAACTCACTGATTGTTTCAATTTCTTTAATAGTAATCTTTCTACTTTACGGAATATAGCAAAAGATAGATCTATCAATATAATAGGCTCTGTTCCTTGGATTATAGATAGCAAAATATTCAACCGCTCTATATTTATTGATAATTTAGGTAATATAGCAGGGACCTACGACAAAATACACCTTTTTAAACCTTTAAAAGAGGATTCTTTCTTTACACCCGGCAAAACTATTTCTCTAATTGACAAAGTTCCCAAAATTGGTTTAATGATATGCTATGATCTCAGATTTCCAGAGTTATCAAGAAAGCTCTCTCTTGAAGGGGCAGAGATAATTTTTATCTCTGCAGAGTGGCCTGCTGAAAGAATAGAGCATTGGAAAATCCTCAATAGTGCAAGAGCAATTGAAAATCAGGTCTTTATAGCTGCATGCAATAGGGTAGGAGAATCTTTTGATATTAAATTTGGAGGACACTCACTTCTAATATCGCCTGCAGGTCATATAATAGCAGAGCTTGAAGATAAAGAGGGGGTTTTAAATTGTGAGATAGACCTTGAAGATATTGCAAAATTGAAAAATTTTATTGATATAAAAAGGGATGTAAAAGTATTATGAATATTTTACTTATTGGATTGGGTGGTTTTTTAGGAGCGATATCAAGATATATTTTTGCAAGGTGGATAGCTCTCACCTTTGGCAATCTTATGCCTTATGGGACACTTTTTGTAAATGTTGCTGGTTCATTTTTACTTGGGTATTTGTATACCCTTTCAATAGAGAGGATATTTATTACAGAACATATGAGATTTTTTTTAGGTGTAGGTTTTCTCGGTGCCTTTACTACATTTTCTACATTTAGTTTAGAGAGTATAATGCTTTATGAAGATGGTGCATATATACTTTTCTTTTTGAATATACTGCTTAATCTGTTTTTAAGTTTATTAGCTGTTTTTTTTGGGATATATTTAGCAAAATAATGTTTGTTGAGGTGTCTTGAATGGATCAATTTGAGAAAATTTTAGGAAAGCAGAAGCTTATGCGTATATTTATAGGGGAGAGTGATACATTTCACGGAGTTCCTCTATATAAGGCAATTGTAAATTTTTGCAGAGAGCGTAAGATTGCTGGAGCTACAGTAATAAGGGGTATTTATGGTTATGGTGGCAGTTCGATTCTCAAATCTTCAAGGACTCTTGCATTGTCCCAAGATCTCCCTATAATCATCGAAATAGTTGATACAATGGAGAAGATAGAAGCTATAATGCCTGATATTGAAAATATGATGTTTGATGCTAAAGGGTTGATTACCCTTGAGCTTGCAGAAGTTATAAGGCATATCTCAAATAAATAAAATATGGAGGTTGAATTTGGACTATAAAAGCTCAGGTGTAGATATTAAGAAGGCTGATGTTCTCATCAAAGGCTTAAAGGAGAAGATACAGGAGAGTTTTAAGCCAGAAGTTATTTCAGAGATAGGTGGATTTTCTGGTTTGTTTGATATATCAAGTGATAATTATCGTGATTCTGTGTTGGTGAGTTCTACTGATGGGGTTGGCACAAAATTAAAGCTTGCTTTTCTGACCAACAGACATTCAACTATCGGTATTGACTTAGTTGGTATGGTTGTAAATGATATAATTGTTACTGGCGCAAGACCACTTTTTATGCTTGATTACTTTGCTACAGGGAAGATTAATCAGAGTATTGCCTCACAAGTTATAAGTGGGATTGTTGATGGCTGTAAAGAGGCACTATGTTCACTTATTGGTGGAGAAACCGCTGAAATGCCCGGTTTCTATAATGATGATGAATATGATCTTGCTGGTTTTGGAGTAGGGATTGCCCAAAAAGGTAAAATAATAGATGGTTCAAATATCGCTAAGAAAAACCTTATTATAGGGATCGATTCATCTGGTCCACATAGTAATGGATATTCACTCCTTCGTAAAATTTTTATTGAATCAGGGAAATTTGATATATACAATACTCTTCTTGAAGGATTAGATCGCCCTCTTGCTGATGTTCTTATGACACCTACCAAAATCTATGTAAAGCCTATATTAAATCTTTTAAAAACTTTTAATATCAATGGCATGGCACATATAACTGGTGGCGGGATTACCGAAAATATTCCGAGAATCCTTCCTGAAAGGTGTAAGGCAATTATTAATGCTTCATCGTGGAACATCCCACCAATATTTAAGCTTGCTAAAAATTATGGTGATATAGATGAGCTTGAGATGTTTAAAACCTTTAATTCAGGAGTAGGATTTGTTCTGATAGTTCCCCCTGATAATGTTGATGATATGATTTTTATGCTTAATAGTCTCAACTTCAGCTCACAGATAATTGGTGAGATTGACGAACGTAAAGATAAAGATGAGAAGATAGAGATAGAGAATTACAAAAATGTTTTTAAAATTTAGAGCTTAGGGGTAAATAATGTTTGAAAGTCTTTCAGAGAAGCTCGATATTGTATTTGAAAAGATAAAGGGTAAAGGTGTTTTGACCCCTGAAATCATAGAGCAGGTTCTAAAAGAGATACGGCTTGTGCTTCTTGAAGCTGATGTTAACTATAAAGTTACTAAGACTTTTATAGGTTATGTAAAAGATAGAGCTCTCGGACAAGAAGTTATGAAAAGCCTTACACCATCACAACAGCTTGTCAAAATAGTTAAGGAGGAGATGGAGAAGATAATAGGTGGAGATGAGGACAACTCTATCAATATCATAGGTAAGCCGCCTATTGTTTTTATGATGGTTGGATTACAAGGTTCAGGGAAAACTACTACCTCTGGCAAATTAGCAAACCTTTTAAGGAGTAAATACAAAAAGTCTCCACTCCTTGTTCCTGCTGATGTATATAGACCAGCCGCTATAAAACAGCTTGAAAAGATATCTAAAGATCTCAATGTTACATGTTATCCTACTGATCCCCAATCTAATCCTGTTGATATTGCAAAATATTCTCTTGATTTTGCCATTAAACAGAGTTGTGATACAGTCATAATAGATACTGCTGGTAGGTTGCATATAGATGATGGACTTATGAGGGAGCTTGAAAATATTAAAAAAGCTGTCAACCCACAGGAGATACTTTTTGTTGCAGATTCAATGACAGGTCAAGAAGCAGTCAATATAGCTATGGAGTTTGATAAAAAGCTCGATATCACAGGTATTGTCCTCACAAAACTTGACGGTGATGCTAGGGGGGGAGCTGCTCTTTCAATAAGGAGTATTACAGGTAAACCTATCAAACTTATCGGAAAGGGTGAAAAGCTAAACGACCTTGAAGTATTTCACCCAGAACGTATGGTATCAAGGATACTTGGGATGGGTGATGTGTTGACCCTCATTGAGAAAGCAACTGCCTCAATTGACCAAGAGGATATAGAGAATATTGAGTCAAGGTTGAGAAAAAATATATTTACTATGGATGACTACAAAAAACAGCTTAGCCAGATAAAGAAATTGGGTTCACTTGATTCAATATTAAATATGATACCCGGTTTTTCCAAGTTGAAGCAGGGTGGCAACTTCAAAATAGATGAGAAAGAGTTTTTGAGACAGGAAGCTATCATAAATTCTATGACTAAACAGGAGAGGAGTAAGCCTGACATCATTAATGGAAGTAGAAGAAGGCGTATTGCTTCGGGAAGTGGGACAACTGTCCAAGAGGTTAATAAACTTCTTAAAAACTATTTAGGGGTAAAAGATATGATAAAGAATTTCAATCAGAAGAAGTTTAAAGGTCTTCCGAAAGATTTTAGTAAAATGATGAGAGGGATACCAAAGTAGATGAAATTTCTATATTATCGTATTGTATTGGCACTTTTTATTATTTTTACTTTTACCTCATGCAGTAAAAAAGATACTAAAAATGACATTATCAAATTTTATACTGTAAAAAAGGGGGATATAGAGAGTGTAATAAAGGTTACAGGCACGATAGTCCCTAAAACAGGTGCAGAGATAAAAGTTGGATCAAGAGTATCAGGTAAAGTCGAGAAACTTTTTGTAAAAGTTGGAGACTATGTTAAGCAGGATGATATGATTGCAATAATAGAGCATGATGACCTTGATTTTAAAGTAAAGAAACTAAAATCTACAGAATTGTATCTCCAAAATGAGTTAAACTCTGTAAAAAATGAGTATCCTATAAAGATTAATGCTAAAAAGAGTTATATTGAGAGTCTTGAAGTAAAGAGAGATTTTCTTACAAAGGAGTATAACAGAAACAAAGAGTTATTTGAATCCGATATGATCTCATTACAATCACTTGAAAATATTGACAAAGAGCTTCAATACCTTATAAAAACATTAGAATATGAGAAGTCTAATCTACTTACCCTTCAAAAAGAGTTTGAAGATAAGATTTTATCTTACAAGTTTAAAATTCAAGAGGCTCACAATGATGCAAGAGTTGCAGAGATAAATTACAAATTCGCATTCATAAAAGCACCTATTTCAGGGATAATATCTACTGTCTCGACTCAAGAAGGGGAAACTGTTGCTGCAAGTCTTAGTTCGCCTGTTTTTGTAAATATTATAGACCTTGAAAAGTTGCAGGTCTCTGCATACATTGACGAGACAGATATTGGTAAGGTTAAAGTTGGACAAAATATCAAATTTATAACAGAATCTTTTTCAGATACAATTTTTAACGGTAAAGTTGTCAGTGTGTATCCGAAAGCAGAGATTACCAACAATGTAGTAACATACAAAATAGAAGCTACAATTGATAACTTTGACAAGAGTAAGATCAAGCCTGATATGACCGTTTATATGGATGTAATAATAGAGACCAAAAATAGTGTATTACTTGTCCCTCTTAAGTCTGTAAAACTTATAAACGGACAGAATTTTGTTTTCTTAAAAAAGGGTAGTGAAAAGTTTGAGAAGAGAGCTGTTCAGCTTGGAGTTGTAAATAATGGAATGGTTGAAATCTTAAATGGTATAAAAGATGGTGACGAAATAGTAATGGAAGGATTTAAAAGTGTATCTGGTATTTGAGGGGATTGAAGGGAGTGGTAAGAGTGTCCAGATAAAATTGCTTTATCAGTTTTTAGTTGATAGAGGTTACAGTGTGTTTGTTACAAAAGAGCCCGGTTCCACTTTAATTGGCACTGAAATTAGAGCAATTTTGCTTAATAGTCGTAACATTAATATACACAAATCTACAGAGATATTTTTATACCTTGCAGATAGATCAGAGCATATTGACAAAGTAGTAAAGCCCAATCTTAATTCATTTGATTTTATAATATCTGATAGAAGTTTCTATTCGACTCTTGTTTATCAAGGTTTTGGAAGGGGTATTGACCTAAATTTTCTTAACTATCTCAATAATTTTGTTGTAGGTGATACGGTGCCTGACAAAATATTTCTACTTGATTGTCCTGTTGATATAGGATTAAAGAGAGCTTTAACAAGAGAGAGCCTCAAAGATATCGATGAATCAAGATTTGAAAATGAGAATTTTGATTTTCATAAAAGAGTCAGAGATGGTTATCTCAATATTGCAAATAGTAGTAGAGAGAATTGGTTTATTATAGATTCAAGTTCTGATGTTGATACGGTATTTGATTCAATTAAAAGAGTAGTTGTAGATTTTATTGATAATGGGAGAAATTAATTGAACAAACTATCCAAAAATCAAGATATACTTTTTTTTACTTCATCCATAAAATATTCTGGGGATATTCTAACTAAAGTAATAGCAAACTCCTACTCTCAAAATATTGCAGATTTTATAGGTTTGTCTCATAAAGATTTTAGCACCTCTGTGAATCCCCTCATAGAATTTATATCTGAAAAGGATCGTCAAAGTGTAATCCAATTTTATAAAAATTTACTTTTTAAAGGCACTACTGAGCAGGAGATTAGCTATACTATCAATGGTGTAAGGGTAGATGAATCACTTCATTTATTAAATAGAGACAATCTTAACGAGTTTGCTGTTGTATGGAGGAAAGACTCTTCCAATAAAGAACTTTCTCCTATTTTGAATATCCTAAATGATTTTTCAGATATGGGTATCGCAATTTACAGAGACAAAATATTATATATAAACAAAGGTTTTACCAATATAACTGGATACTCTCAAGAGGAGATTGATTCAATTGAAATTAAAAATTTTTTTCATAAGACATTTCTTAATCAGATAGAATCAAACATAAAGAGAAGGTTAGAGGGTGAAGATTTTCTTCAAACCTTTAGTGCATTGCCTATATTCAAAAAGGATGGAAGTGTAATTTTTGTTAACTCTTACTCATCTACTATCAGATATAAAGATAATTTTGCGGTGTGTTCTATCTTCTTTGATGAAACTCAAAACATCTATAACCGTTACCTTAATATCATCACCAACAAAGTAATTCATCTGAGTTCTGTAATGTATGATACAGATGAGTTTATCATTAGACTTCTCAAATTTATCAAATTAAACCCCTTTATTTACTCCTTCTTTTACAAGGCAAAGCCTGATGGGAGTATAGACAACACAAGCTCTAACTTTAGAGATATTTTTGATTGTAAACGTGAAAATGAAAATTGTTTATCTTACCAGATGGATATCTTTAATAAATTGAATAGAGAGACTCTCCTTTTATTTCCATCTCAGAAAGATATTGAAGAGTCGTTTAGTTGTCCTATAATAAAATCAAATATAAAATCAGCTTGTTTAATCAAATTACCTCTTGAAGACAAATATTCATACATCATTATGATGTATTCAACTATACCTAATTTCTTCAGTTATCATAATGCATCTATTATAAAATCAATTTATAATAGATTATCAAGGAGTATATCTTATATAACAACCAATAATAACACAAAAATTTTAATGAGTGCTTTGGAAAATACTCTTGACTGGGTTTTGATAACAGATAATATGGGCAAGATAGTATATGTTAATAAAACTGTAGAGAAGCTTACAGGTTATTCCAAAGTAGAGTTGATAGGAAATACCCCAAGTGTCTTAAAATCTGGTTACTACGATAAAGAGTTTTATAATAATATGTGGAAGACTTTAGAATCTGGTAATCCTTTTAGTTGTGTCATTCTTAATAAAAATAAAAATGGGGGGACATTTAAGCTTGAGCATCTTATTTTACCTGTAAAATTGGGTAATACCATTACCCATTATGTTGCTTTTGCCAGAGATCTTGAAAGGATGGATAAGCTTCAAGGTGAGATTTACGAATTAAAATTCAAAGATGCTCTTACAGGTTTACTCAATAGATATGGGTTTAAGATAGAAGGGAGCAGATTTATAGATAATTTTATTCCCAAAGATAAAAAAGAGGTAGTTATACTCATTCTTATAGATATTTACAACTTCTCCCATATCAATAACATCCATTCAGAAGATATTGGCGATGCATTCCTTATTGATTTTTCTAAAATAATAAAATCCCTTTTTAATGATGAAGATATCATTGGCAGGACAGGTGGAGATGAGTTTGCTATCCTAAAAGTTATCAAAGAAAATACAACACGGGGTTATGGTAAATCCCCTTTAACTTATGACAGTTTAAAAAAGGATGAGATAGATGGTATACAAAAAGATGTGATTATAGATTATGTTGAAAGTATAATAGAAGCCTTCAAATTTGTTCGTATTACAGATAAAGGTATTATCTCTCCAATTAATATAGGTGTATCAATATTCCCTTATGATGCATCTAATATAGAGGATATTCTAAATCAGGCAAGAATTGCTCTAAGTATTAGCAAAAATATGGGGGAGAACAGATATAGTTTTTTTAATGAGGATTTTTCCCATGGTATTAAAAAAAGGGATACTATTCAGGGTATAATTCTTGATGCATTAGTAAAAGATTGGTTTAATATTGTTCTACAACCCTACTTTGACTCAGAAAGTAAAGAGATTGCTGGTATGGAAGCTCTCCTCAGGATAGAGCACCCTGAAAAGGGTCTTCTACTTCCAGGCTATTTTATCGATATTTTAGAAAATTCGGAGCTTATATTTGAAGTTGAGATTATAATAATAAACAAAATCAAAAATATCCTTATTTCATGGCTTGATAAAGGTCTAAAAGTTGTCCCAATATCGCTTAATATCACAGGTAGAAGTTTTAAAAACGAGATAGTTATGAAAACATTAAAAGATGCAGCAGATACTTTCAATAAGCCACTTATCAAACTTGAAATAATAGAGAGACTTTTTCTTGAAGATATAGATTATGCATTAGATAAGCTCAAGAATCTTAAAGAGTCTAATATTGCGATATCGCTTGATGATTTTGGGACAGGTTACTCTTCATTGTCTTATGTTGCAGCTATACCTATGGATCAGGTAAAGATAGATATATCTTTTGTAAGGAGGATGCTTGAAGATAAGAAATCTTTCCATATTGTTGAAATAATAATCTTAATGGCTAAAAAACTTGGAGTAAAGACTGTCGCAGAAGGTGTGGAGAGTGAAGATCAGTATAATATACTTAAAACTCTCGGTTGTGATTATATACAAGGTTACTATTTTGCAAAACCTATGAGTGTAAATGATGCTCAAAAGTATCTCGAATGAGTAGCAGTATAGTAGAATATTTTATTAATTCAGGTAAAATTCCTCAATCAATTATTCTTGAAGGGAGAGATAGTAATAGATGTTTTGAACAGGCTTTATATATTGCATCGAGATTGCTATGTAAATTAAATGATAGTGCAAATATCGTTAAAATTTCCCAAAATATTCACCCTGATTTATTTATTGTAGAGGTTCAGGAGAAGAGTAAGAGTATAAAGATAGATCAAATAAGGGGGTTAAAAGATTTCTACTCTCTATCCCCTCAGATAGGCAGCAAAAAAGTTATAATAGTTAGAGATGCAAATTTTTTTACAGAGGAAGCTGGTAATGCTTTACTGAAAATATTGGAGGAGCCTATTGAGCAGAGGTATTTTATCCTAACTGTCCAAAATAGAAATCTTCTGCTATCTACAGTAGTATCAAGGTGTATATGTATCAAGGTTAAGTCGTCAGAGAGTAAAGACCCAAAATATAACTCTGATGTTGGAGAGTTGCTTCCACTTTTCCAGAATATAGATAAAAAAGATATTTTTTATGCAGATATTTATGATACTCTTGAAAAATTTTCAAATTTAAACTCTGATAAATATTTGTCTGATCTTATTTACCTAAATTCTTCTATATTTGATGATTCGGAGTTTTTTGAGGGTTTCAGATTAAATATCATTGAATCACTTTTAAATCTCACCAAACTTGTAAAGTTAAATATAAGTTCCAGAAACATAATTTCACTTTTTGCACTATATTTAAGTAGAAAAAATTTTAAAAAAGGGGTTATTGACTTTGAATAAAGATAAATTGTTTATTGTATCATTTAAAAAAGCGGATCTTCCACAGACTTTCATCTCTGATATTGATGATGATATTCTGGTAGGGGATCTGGTAGTAGGTGAAAGTGAGAGAGGTATTACTATTGGTAAAGTTATTAAGATCCTTTCTCTTGAAGATATTGAAAAAGCTGGTATAAAAGATTTAGAAAAGGTTAGCTCTATTGTCAGAAAGGCAACTTCTGAGGATCAGGCAATCTATGAGAAGAATAAGAGAGATGCTGAGGAAGCAGACAGAATATGCCTTCAAAAAATAAAAGATTTTAATCTTGGGATGAAATTAGTCAGATCAGAGTATATGCTTGATAAGAAGAAGATAGTCTTCTACTTTACATCTGATGGGAGGGTTGATTTTAGAGAGCTTGTAAAAGAGCTTGCAAAAGAGTTTAAAATAAGAATTGAGATGAGACAGATAGGTGTCCGTGATGAGACCAAAATGATAGGTTGCATAGGTAATTGCGGTAGAGAATCTTGCTGCTCTATATTTTTGTATGATTTTCAGCCTGTGAGTGTGAAGACTGCAAAAGATCAGAATATAGTCCTCAATCCTTCAAAAATATCTGGAGTTTGTGGAAGATTGATGTGCTGTCTCAGCTTTGAGCATACAAACTATCTTGAAAAAATGGAAGATAAACAGATAGATTTAAGAAAATTTGAAACAATAAGTGATGATGAGCTAAAAAAATTAGAGGGTTAGATGGAACATATATCTTCCATTATTCACAAAATCTTAAAAAACTCTGGTAAAGAGCATCTCTACTACGAAGGTTTGATAAGGATTAATTGGAGTAATTTTGTTGGTGATATTATTGCCAGCAATTCAATCCCTGATAGAGTCCAAAATAACATCCTCTACATAAAATGTGTAAATTCTGCTTGGAAGCAGGAGATATTCTTCTTTAAAGATAAGATAAAGACGAGAATTAATACTTTTCTTGATAAAGAATTGCTACAAGATATCAAGGTTTTTATGTAAATGGATATCACAGCAGTCATACTTTGCGGGGGGAAATCGTCCCGTATGGGGAGGGAGAAAACATTTGAGCAGATAAATGGTCTCCCAATTATAGAGCATATTTTAAATGTAGTCAGAAATATCTTTCAAAATATAGTTATCAACAGCAATAATCCCCATCTTTTTAAATCTTACAATCTTCCTGTGATAGAGGATATAATACCTAATAAAAAATCTATTGGTGGAATATACTCTGTATTAAAAAAAATTGATACAAAGTATGCTTTTGTGGTGGCATGTGATATGCCTTTTCTATTAGAGGGTGCATTTAGATTAATGCTGAAGAAAATAGAGGAGAACGATTACGATATTGTTTTTCCTAAGATACAGGGTCAGTTTCAACCATTTTTTGCCATTTATTCAAAAAATTGTATCCCTGCGATAGAGGAGCTGATCTATCAAGGAAAATTTAAAAGTTCACTCCTTGTTGACAAAGTAAATGTAAAAATTGTCGATCAGGGGGAATTTAAAAACATTTCTGACATAGATAAACTTTTTTTTAATATAAACACAGAGCACGATTTTGAAAATGCCTTAAAAGGTAGATTTAAAAAAACAAAGATATTTGGAATAGTTGCCAAAAATTCAAACTCCGGTAAAACCACATTGATAAGAAAGTTGATAAAGAGATTTAAAGATGAGAAATTTAGAGTAGCTGTAATAAAAAATACATTCCATAAAATAGAGATAGATAAAGAGGGTAAAGATAGTTATCACTTTTTTCAAGATGGTGCTGATGCTGTTGTGATAACTTCCAATGATGAGATTGTTATCAGAAAGCGAAAGGATGAGGAGCATAAATTCCCAATTAAATATATAAGAGATAATTACCTTAGCGATGTTGATGTTATCATCCTTGAAGGTCACAAAACAGGCAATATCCCCAAAATAGAGCTTATCAAGAATGACCAGAGAGAGTTTATCTTTACAAACGATTCTGCTGTATCTGCAATTGTTTCTGACAAATATATAGATACATCACTACCGGTCTTTAAATTTGATGAAGATCAGAAGATATTTGAGTTTATAAAAAATGCTTAAAATAGGTAAAATAAATTATCTTAATGTCTACCCACTCTATCAAAACTTGAAAGGTTTTAATCTGATAAGTGGTGAACCTTCATATCTAAATAGATTGATAAGAGTTGGTGAGATAGATATATCCCCCTCTTCAACATTTGAATATTTTCAATTTCCAGAAAAATATTTTGTTGTAGATAATTTATCGATAAGCTCCAATAAGAAGGTTTTATCTGTTTTACTACTCACCTACAAACCGATAGAGGATATTTACCATGACAAAATATTCCTCTCATCTTCTTCAAGCACATCGAATGTTCTTTTGCAGATAATTTTTTACGAATTCTTAAATCGTGGTGAACTAAAATTTGAATCTCAAAAGGAGAATCTTTTTGAGGCAGGTAAAAATCAGCTTATTATAGGTGATGAAGCTTTGAAGATTTATTTCAACAAACCTTCAGGTTGTTTTATCTATGATATTGCTCAAATATGGGAAAATTACACAGGTTTACCATTTGTATTTGCACTCTGGCTGGTAAACAGAGTCTCTTTTGAAAAGAGGATGAAAGATATAAATGATTTTATCAATATAATTGTTCAAAACAAACTTTCTTATACAATTCCATCTTCTTACAAAGATTTTACAGTGTCAGAGATTGATGAATACTTCAAATATATAGATTACAATTTTTCAAGTAAACATAAAGCTTCTTTGGAGCTTTTTCTCAAATTGTCAGTCAAATACAAATTTATTAAAAATTTTTTTGATACTACAAATATTTCAAACTTCTTGGGCAGTTAGAGATAGTTAATGGGGGGGTAGCAAAGATAAAGATTGATTATACTTCCTCTGTTGAGAAATTAATAGTAATAGATTAGCATTATTTCTGATTCATTTTATGTTGATAAGTAGAGTTTTCTAAAATTAAAAACTGTTCTTCAAAAAATTAGAACAAATATTTTGTTAATTTATCGCTTTGTAAATGGCATTGAGAGCTAAAGTTTTACTTTTTACATACAAATGATAAAATAAAAAAATTAAAAGGATGTTAAAAATGAATTCAGCAAAATTTTCCATTGAAAGTTTTAAAGTCCCCATTGGTAAGACAATTTCATTAAAAGGTTATGACCCATCTTTTACAGATGGATATAAAGATAAAGAGGAGGCTCAGCAGCAGCTGCATGATGATATTGAAAAATTATCAAAGATGCAATATAAGTTGTATGCTGAAAATAAACAGGCACTCCTTATTATTTTTCAGGCAATGGATGCTGCTGGTAAAGATGGAGCTATAAAACATATATTTAGTGGAGTTAATCCTCAGGGGTGTGAGGTGCACAATTTTAAATCACCTTCAGTTGATGAGCTGGATCACGATTATTTTTGGCGTCACTATAAAGTTTTGCCAAGCTATGGAAATATAGGAATTTTTAACCGTTCACACTACGAAAATGTTCTTGTAACAAAAGTTCACCCAGAAATATTATTAAATGGCAAAATATTAGGTATTGACTCCTTAAAAGATATAAATAAAAGTTTTTGGGAGAATAGATACAAACAAATTAACTCTTTTGAGAAAACTATATCTCAAAATGGGACTACGATATTAAAGTTCTTTTTACATTTGTCAAAAGATGAGCAGAAGAGAAGATTTATGGAACGTATTGAAAACTCTGAAAAAAATTGGAAATTCTCGATTTCTGATATCAAGGAGCGTGAATATTGGGACCAGTATCAAGAAGCCTATGGAGAAGCTATTTCAGCTACATCAAAAGAGTGGGCTCCGTGGTATATTATTCCTGCTGACCATAAATGGTTTAGCCGTGTAGTGATCGGGAGTATTATTGTTCAAACATTAAAAAAAATGAATATCAAAATGCCTACAATTTCAGAGAAAGAGAAATTTTTATTAGAATCTGCAAAAGAGAAATTGCTAAACGAAAAGTAGAAAATATAACAGAGTAAAAAGGGAATGGTTTACTTTTCATTTTAATTAATTATTTCTAAAAATGGAGAAGACAATGTGTTATCAAAGTGCTATAATTACAATAATATTTATCGTATCTGTTTTTATGGTTGTTAAAGATTACGATTACATCGTAGTTTTTAAGCTTCAAAAAACTTAGAGGGGAATTAAAAATATGATAAAAATAGTCGCTTATCAGATTGCAGAGAGTATCGATATTAAAAGTTTCCGAAAAGAGTATGCAGGGAAAGAGTATTTTTTTACATCATCAGAGGTGTTTTACAAAGGGGAGAACGATAGATACCTATATGTTTTATCTTATGGTGTGGTTGTTTTTAGCGGTTATGATGAGATAAAGCAGAGTGAATTTAACGAATATATCAAACCATTTTGTAAAAACACACTTAGTGACAAACTTTCTGAATCTTTTATCATAAATGAGAATGCATCTTCAGATAGGTTTGAATATAATGAAATATTTTTATCAAGGTTTGACCTTGCTGTTTTAAGAATAGTAATGTTGAATGTTGCTCAATCTGTTGCACTTGATTACTTTTCTCAGCAGACAGCCCAATTACTTGAAACAACTAATGAATACACACTTAGTTTGGAAAAATATGGGAAACTTGATATTACAAATAAGGCGTTACTCCAATTTATAGGGAAAACTTTAAATGTAAAAAACCGTATTGTTGATAATTTATATGTTATTGATTCCCCTGATGACACATGGGAGGATGAATATATGCATAAAGTTGATTTGGGATTAAGGAATATTTTTGATCTGAAGATTCGTTTTAAAGATATTGATTATAGTCTTCAAATTGTAAAAGAAAATCTTGAACTTTTCAGAGACTTAATTCAGCATAGAAGAAGCAATCTCCTTGAAATTATTATTATTGCTCTTATTTTGATTGAAGTTATTAATCTGATAATTGATAAATTATTGTATTAGCTTTTATAGTATCTTATATTTTTTGATCTTATATCTTATTACCCTTTCATTTATCCCAAGTGAATTAGCAGCACGGCTTTTATTAAAATTATTTTTTTCAAGTGCCTCAATTATTCTCCTCTTCTCAAGAATCTCAACTTCATTTAGCAAATTGGAGGGGACATCTGATATACTTTTGAGTGAATCTCTTTTTTTGATATTATCAGGGATTTCATTTAGAGAGATAATATTTCCCGAACAAAGAGCAACAGCTCTTTGAATAATATTTTCAAGCTCCCGTATATTCCCCGGATACTCATATTTTATAAGTAAATCCCTTGCATCGTTAGATATTTTGACTTGTTTGTTGGAAAATTTATCAATGAAGTAATCTATAAAGATAGGGATGTCCTCAACTCTCTCCCTCAGAGGAGGAATATTTATCTCGACAACATTTAACCTATAATATAGGTCTTCCCTAAACTCATTATTTTCTGTCATATCTTTAAGGTTTTTGTTGGTTGCGGAGATTATCCTAACATCTATCTTTATATCTTTCTCTCCACCAACTCTCTGGATCACTCTCTCCTGAATTCCCCTTAAAAGTTTACCTTGAAGATTAAGAGGAATTTCACCAACCTCATCAAGAAAGATTGTCCCACCATCGGCAAGTTCAAATTTACCCTTTTTTGTAGTTATTGCTCCTGTAAAAGCCCCCTTTTCATGACCAAAAAATTCATTCTCGAACAAATTTTCAGGGATTGCGGCACAATTTACTGCAACAAATGCTCTTCTGCTTCGTTGGCTTAATTTGTGTATGGTCTGAGCAATAACTTCTTTTCCTACACCACTCTCACCTGTTATGAGAACATTGATATCTGAATCAGCTATTTTATTAATATTTTTATAAATATTTAATATTTTGGGATTTTTAAAAGGGATATCGATATTGACCTTCTCTTCAATATCCCTTATCCCTCTTTCAGTGATGATACTCTCTTCAAGTTTGGATATCTTTTCAAGAAGCTCTTTTAGGTCAATAGGTTTCTCTATAAAATCTTCTGCACCAGATTTGATAAGAGAAACTGCTTTTTCAACTGTCCCATAAGCTGTAATGATAATTATCTTTATTTCTGGATTTATGCTCTTTAATATACTTAAAAGCTCATCACCTTTAATATCGGGCATATTAAAATCGGAAATTACGATGTCTATATGTTGATTATACGCTATATCGACTGCTTCATTCGGATTTGTAGTGGTAGTTATGCCGTAACCCTGCTTTTCTAAAAAACCTTTTAGGAGATTTACTTGAGAAATTTCATCATCGACAATCAAAATATTCATATAATTTCACCTTATAATTGGTAAAGTATTAATAGAAAATTTATGTTCAAAATTTAAACTATAATAACACACTCGGAATATGTCTTTATATAGCATGATGTAGGTGCAGTAGTTGGCGTAGTTCACATCCTTGCTGAATCCTACGGAATTGGTGTTGATATATCATATCAATTAGTCATCCAATCCGCGTCGGTCTGTGCAGATGTCATCCATCCAACCCTCATCATAGAGCGAATCAAAGTCCTTGTATGGCACAGAGCGTGGCTTTCCCATTTTATATAGTTTACATGATTTGGGTCCATAGCAGAAACTCTCGAATCTATACTTCTTGGTCAAGCCCCAGTCATACTCAATCTCAACCGCCGACATTGTTGCCCACACACATTGAAAGCACTTGCCTTTGTAGCTGGATAAACTAAGCATTCTTGCACCACGTTTTTCATAGGTAGCCATGTCTGGTGGCTCTATAAGATATGGGGGAGGAGTAGTTTCAGTTGGCTCGGCTTTCTTTATGATTTTCAAGCTTCCGGCACGGTAGTAGTCGGCATAGTCGCTCACTTCATGCATCTTTGTCCATGCAGACCCTTTTGCCACATCACCAATTCGGAAGATAAACTTCTGCTGCTGTTTTTCCGAGATAGCTACAGAAAACGGAGTCTTTATTCCATTAGCTTCGCCGTCAAGGAACAGATTGTAGCCTCGATGATAGTGAGTGCGGTTATCAAGCTTATACCGCCACACGGTCGTGCGCGGTTGGATGGAGAGTATCATGCCTTGCCATTCAATTTTTTCTGGAGTGTTGACTTTCATTTTTAAATTCCTCGCTTTATCGGTAAAAAGTGTCATCATTGGATTTTCTGTTTTGTGTTTTTCGTGGCTATGATTTTCTTCATAAATCACCTTTGGCCACGAAAGACACGAAAGGTCACGAAAG
>DYJV01000102.1 GCA_020722945.1 Candidatus Methylomirabilis sp.
AGGTGACGGGGTGGTCGTTCTTTTCTTTCATCTCTCTTTCCTCTTTATCTGTTTTTAATTTTATTTTTATCTTTCCTTCAGCCCGTTGGCTATAGTTACATCGAAGCCCCTCAATATGTTTGGTTGAAATGAGGAGAGGGTAGTTTACCATTACATTAAATTTTTCACCTTGAAATTGCATTACTCTCCAAAATAAGCTTTAAGAACATTTTTATCATTAAAAACTTCCTCTGTTGCTGCATCAGCTATCTTCTCCCCATAATTTAAAACAACAACTCTATCAGAAACACCTCGTACAACACTCATAACATGCTCAACAATAATTATTGAAACCCCACTTTGATTAATATCCTTTATAAATCTCAATGCTTCATCTATCTCATCAGGGATGAGCCCTCCCATATTTTCATCAAGAAGTAAAATAGATGGTTGAGTAGCCAAAGCTCTTCCAAAGTCTAATCTCCTCTTTTCATGAAGTGTCAAGTTTCCCCCATACTCATTTTTTAAATGTTTAAGGTTGAGAAAACATATAATCTCTTCAGCTTTAGTAGAGGCCTCTTTTGATTTTTCCCTCCCACCATATATTGCTGCAAGATATATATTTTCAAAAACTGTAAGTTTGCTAAATGGTTGGACAATTTGTGAAGTTTTAACTATTCCCAGTCGGCATCTTTCGAAAGTTCTCTTATTGGTAATATCAACGCCATTAAAAATTATTCTCCCTTTATCTAATGGAGTAACTCCTGAAATAATGTTTAAAAGTGTGCTTTTACCTGCACCATTTGGGCCTATTATCCCTACAATTTCACCTTTGTTTAGATCAAACTGAATAGAGGACAATGCTCTTAAATTCCCAAAATTTTTTGTTAAATTTTCGATTTGAAGTATTTTTTCCACTTTTTTAACCCCGCAAATCCTGAAGGTTCTATAAGAATAGTAGCAATAACCACAAATCCAAGTATTATAAGATAATTTTCTATAAATTCAACTCCAAGAAATTCTGATACAGTAGATAGAAAGATAGCTCCTACGATAGGTCCTGCTAATGTTCCCATCCCACCGATAAGAGTCATTATAATCATTTGGACACTTTTATGGAGGTTAAAAACATCATCAGGTGTAATATATGTAACCCAATAAGCATAGACGCCACCAGCAATACTTATAAAAAAAGCAGTAACAGAATATACAAGAAGTCTAAAAAAAGATGGGTTTATGCCTATACTTTCAGCATCTTTTTCAGACTCTCCAATAGCTTTGAGTATAAGCCCCAACCTTGTTTTTTCAATAAAAATATTAAAAGCAGTTACAAGAGTAGCCAAAGCAAGCATAATATAGTAAAACATTTCAAAGTTGTTTGACATTGGTAGGGTAAGTCCATGACTTCCTGAAAAAAATTCTATATTAAAAGTTCTATCAAAACTAAGCACTATCTGCCTCATACTTTCAGAGAATGCAAAAGTAGCAATCGCAAAATATGCCCCTTTTAATCTGAGAGTAGGAACTCCTATAAAAAAGGAGATAAGAGATGCAATTACTCCACCTACAATTACTGAAAATCCAAAAGGGATATGAAACAATATCATACACAGTGCTGTGGAGTAAGCCCCTATCCCAAAATACCCTACAGGTCCAAAATCTATATAACCTGTATATCCGGATGATATATTCCAAGAGCCTGCAAGAGATATCCATAAGAAAATAGAGGTCATAAAACGGATATAATATCTGTCATTACAAAATTGAGGGAATATAAATGCAGCAAGAGATAAAAATATAAAGAGAGTGATAGGTAGTTTTGAAGAGCTTCTGATAAATGTCATGACTATTAACGGATAATCCCTCTCCCTGTGATCCCTGAAGGTTTAAATACAAGGACAATAAAGAGTAAAAGGAAAATTATGGCAAATGAAATCTCTGAATTAAGATAAGTTACCGATAATGATTGCACAACACCAAGTATAATCCCACCAATCAAAGCACCTTGTATATGCCCCATCCCTCCAAGGACAACAACACAGAAGGCAATAATAGTATAGTTGAGTCCCATTTCTGGAAAAAGTATAACAAAAGAGCTTATAGATGCACCTGCTATCCCTGTTATTGCAGCACCTATTGCAAATGTAAGAGAATATATCATTTTTATATCTATTCCAGAAAGTTTTGCCAACTCTCTGTTTTGGGCAGTAGCACGAATTGCCCTTCCGAGATTACTTTTGTTTAGCAGATAGAAGAGAAAAGCAACAATTATAAATGCAAGTATAAAAGTAGTAAACCTTGTAATTGGGATAATTATCCCAAAAATGTCAAAACTTGCACCTGAGTATGATGTAGTTATACTTCTGAAATCGTGTGACCATAATTTTACTGCACCATTTGCAATTATCAGATGTAATCCAAATGTAACGAGATAAGACATTATAGGTGGTGAATCAACAACCGTATTAAGCAGGAATCTCTGAAGTAAGTATCCGATAAGAAAAAGGAGAACTCCTGCAATAGGTATAGTGAAATATGGGTCAATATTAGCAAGAGCATAAAGCCAATATGCAGTAAATGCTCCGAGCATAAGTAACTCACCATGTGCAAGGTTAATTATATCCATTACTCCAAAGATAAGTGAAAAACCTGCAGAATATGCAGCATATACCCCACCAATCATAACCCCATTTACAAGAGTCTGAATAAAAATTTTCAAATTACCTCTTCCCCCGCCAACATTACAAAGAATTAAATAAAGTTGTGACTACACGTCTGGATAAAAACTTTCAAATTACCTATTCTCCCACCCAGTAGAGGGGTATACAATAGCACTCTCTTTAAAATTTTCAGGATAGATAACTTTTAGTGTCCCATTCTGAACTTGAACAGCAAGAGCTGAATGCTTTAAATTTGCCCCATCTTTGTCAAATTTTATACTACCATAGAATGTATCAACTTCATTTTCGTGAAGCCATTTAATGATTTGTGCTCTATCTTTATCTTTTATGGGTGGTTTTAGCTTTAAAGATTCAATAGCAAATTGCTGAACAACTGCACCTGCTGCAGAAGCTGCCTCAACATAATCAGGGATTCTCCCATATTTTTTAAGGTAGCCATCAGCAAACTCCTTTGCACTTCCGAGTATTTTACCTTTATAAGGTAGCTCTGGACTCCACTCTGAAGCAGCAACAACATATTCAGCATCTTTTTTTAACTCCTTTATAAATTCAGGAACAGTAGGTCCATAGCTAAAAGCAACCCCCTTAGGCATATACTTTATCTCTTTTAATGCCTTAATAGTTTTCATTGCAACAAGCATATGTGAACCAACAAATAGTATATCTGGATTCTTCTCTTTAACTTTAAGAAGCATAGAGTTGTAATCGTCAAGTTTTAGAGGGAAGAGTTCAAAATGGATAATATTAATTCCATTATCTTCACAATATTTTTTAAAACCTTCACAAGCAAGAGATGTAAATAATATATCTGCACCAACAATTGCAGCAGTTTTAGGTTTATTTTTTATATTTGCAAATGAGGACACAGCACCCTTTACCTCATTTGTAGCTTTCCCAAGTGTGGAAAAGTAAGTTTTGAAGCCCCGTTCAAAAAGTTTGTTGGAGCTTGCCGCACCACTTATCATTGGATAACCATATTTCTCTGCAACTGCACTCTCAGCAAAAACCTGACTACTTCCAAACCCACCAAGTAGTAAATCAACTTTATCCTTGTTTATTAATCTGTCAACCATTTTGGCTCCAACCTCAGGGCTGCTGGTATCATCGTAAAAGATAAGTTTGACCTTAAATGATTTGTCATCAATTTTTATCCCACCAGCACTATTTACGGTATCAGCCCAATAGTTGTAAGCATCTTTGACAAGATTCCCATCTTTTCCAAAGAGACCGGTAAGTGATGTAACAACACCTATTTTAAACTCATTTGCAGCAAGAACCCCAGACAAAATAAACAAAAATAAGATAGTAAAATAAAAAAATCTTTTCATAGCTACCCCCTTGAATAAATAAATTATATTCTATTAAATTAAAGTAATTTGTTTAGCTTGAATTTTTCCCAATAAAAATTGGTTAAACTTTTATTGGGAAAATGAGAAACCATCTCACAACTGAGTCATCTCATCCTGAGTTAGATAATTTTTGGCAACAACAGCATCTAAATTCTCGATTTTCCATTTTATGGTATTTTTCCATGTAGTCATACTAATATTTTTTCAATTTATGGGTCAACTATTCTGAAATATTGGAGGGCCAAAGTGCTATTCAACTCAAGGTATTATAGAACTATTCTGTCCCTGCCATCCACCTCCGCTGGATTTATTTATTCAAACCTAAAAACCCTATCCTAATCTCTTCTGCTGAGATTGATAAATTGAAGAGAAAAAGAAGTTGAAGAGAAAGTGTTAAGATTATTAAGTTTAATTTGCTATTTTTCATGATTCATACCCCTATTTAAAATAATATTTATCAAGATACAACTCTTATTTTTTTTATCAATCGAGTCTTACAAAATTGCCCGGCTTTATATATTGGTGGGCTAAGTTGATATAAAGCTCTTTTGCGTATAGCCAAAAACTTCTGTTCTCCTCACTTACATTTTTTATAACTTTTGCAGGTGAGCCTGCAACAATTTTCCCATCAGGGACAAGGGTATTCTTCTTTACAAATGATGCTTCTGCTACGATACTCCACTCACCTATCACTGCATCAAAGCCGATAACAGAGCCAAGTCCTATTACTGCATAAGATTTTATAGTGCTACAATGAATAATTGCACCGTGCCCGACAGTAACCATCTCCCCAATTTTTAGAATATCGTTTGGTCTGATATGAAGATTGGCACCCTCTTCAATAGCAGAGCCATTCCCTATATGGATACTTCCGTAATCACCTCGTAGTATAACGCCGTGACCAATGTAGCAGTCATCACCTATAACAACATCACCAATTACAATAGCAGAATCACTGATAAAACTATTTTTACCGATTTTTGGTTCTCTTGCAGAAAATCTGTAAATCGCCATTTTTGGGACTCCGTTAATTTTTTTGTTAATAATGAGTGTCTATACAATTAATATAACCATCATGCAATTAAAAAATGTTGAAGGCTAAAGGAAAAGAGAAAAAAGAAAAAAAGAAAAACAAAAAAAGAAAAATAAAAGAA
>DYJV01000103.1 GCA_020722945.1 Candidatus Methylomirabilis sp.
TGCTAACAATTTTGTATTATATTTATCTTGTTGGCGGTTTAGTATTAATTAAAAATTTATTTATGGATGAAATAATGTTTATATTTGCAGTATATAAAAATAGTTTACTGAAGTGCTAAATATTTTAACGAATAAACACAAAATATTAACCAAAACGCCTATAAATAAAGGCGAATTGGAAAGTATTGATATAATGGAAATAAACGCAATTGGGTTTATACAGATGTTAGCGTTCATTGTAAAAAGACAAACAGACGATAGAATAACACAGGTATTTTTTTTTGATGCATAAAGACAAAGAAAACGGAAACCCACCGCACATTCAGGCACATTTGGCTTTGCCCGACACAAGAGCCAACGCTTCGCAAAGACAAAAGAGCCTTCATTTTACCGACGCACCAACTTGAAAATAAGTACGATAAAAAAAATGAAAAATAATTGTATCAATTCGTATCATAATATTATTTTTGTGATATAATTTGATACTTTTATAAAGGAATAAATATGGCAAACAAAAACACAATTGCAGAACAAAAAGAAGAGCTTTTGACAATCAAAGAAGCAGCTGAATTACTTAAAGTTTCAGAGGTCTCCGTTAAACGATACATTTCAAAAGAAGTTATACCATCCGTGAAAATTGGTGGTGCAAGACGAATAATTAAAAATGATGTATGGGACAGTTTTTTAGAAAAAATAAGGGAAGAACGCAAATCAAATATTGCTTCTGAGCCAGAAAGTCCTTATTTAGTTAAACGTGAAATTGAAAACGAAGAAAAGAAATCAAAACTTGGGTTTAACAACTTGACTCCTAGTGAATGGGCTTTGCTCTCAAAAAATGTTATAAATGAAGATGATATTTTAAATCCTGTTTGGAACGATTTATCTTCTCCACGCAACAAATATCAACTTGAACACGGTGCTGTTTATCCTGTAAAACTTGCGGAACGCCTTATCAAAATGTATTCAGCTGAAGGGGACACGGTGTTTGACCCATTTTTAGGAATTGGTTCTACAATTATTGCTGCACAGGGGTTAAACAGACACGCAGTTGGAATTGAACTTAACCCAAAATTTGCAAACATCTCACAATTATGGCTTAATGATGTTCAAGGATTGTTTCCAAACAACAATCATTACAAAGTTATCAATGATGACTGCCGAAATATGCTAAAGCATATACGTAAAGAAAAAATACAATTAACTGTTACATCACCACCTTATGCTGACTTTATTCAAAAATCATTGAAAGACCGAGATACAGTACATAAGAAATCGATTATTAAACACGAGAACAATAGTACGGTTAAACAATATAGTGAACACGAAAATGATTTTGGAAATTTGCCTTACAAAGATTTTTTGAAAGAAATAAAATGCGTTCTAAAAGATAATTTTGAAATTACAAAACCAGGTGGTTATTCTTGTTGGGTTGTAAAAGATTATCGTGATACAAAAAATAAAATTCCATACATTCCTTTTCATTCCGACCTTGCTATTGTAGGACAGGAAGCAGGTTGGCTATATCAGGATTTGATTGTTTGGGATCAAACAGGTCAACGTAGATTAGTTTTACTTGGCTATCCAAGTGTTTTTTATGTGAATCAGAATTGTTCTTTTATCGTAGTATTTAGAAAACCAAAATAAAAATGATAACCCAAACAAGAGAAACGCAATTTAGTTTTAGTGGTGAGGATACTTCATATTTAACACATTCCTTGCATCCTTATCCTGCAAAGTTTCCACCACAATTACCAAAAAAAATTTTGGAAGATTACGCAGTCAAAGGACAAACAGTACTTGACCCGTTCTGTGGTTCTGGTACTACATTAGTTGAAGCAAGAATTTTTGGAGCCAACGCAATTGGTGTTGATGTAAACGGTCTTTCTGTGTTACTTTCTAAGGTGAAGGCAACACCATTAACAGAACAGCAATTTTCAATTATTCAATCTTTTATTTTAAAAATTGAAAACGAAATTTCGAAATGGAAATCTGAAAATAGACCACAAATAAAAATCAAAGAAATTGAAGGGCAAGAACATTGGTTTCAATACAATGTTTCGGAAGAAATAACTTTTTTGCTAAATGAAATCTTAAAACAAAAAGACAACAACATTCAGGATTTTTTAAAAATCGTTTTGTCCTCAATCATAGTAAGAGTTTCCAACCAAGACAGCGATACAAGATTTGCAGCCATTGAAAAAAATATTGTCAACGGTTATACTCTTGAAGCATTTTGCAAAAAAGCAAGAGAGTATAATTCCCGAATGGCAGAATTTTCGGAACTAATTCACGAAACAACAGAAATGCAAGTATATAATGCTGACAGTAGAAATTTAGATTTTATTCCCGACAATTCCATTGACATTATTATTACTTCGCCACCTTACGCAAATACTTACGATTATTATTTGTATCACAAATTCCGCAAGCGTTGGCTTGACCTTGACGTAAAATTTGCACAATACAATGAAATTGGTTCAAGGCGTGAGTATTCCAGCTTGAAAGAGAAAAAAGAAAAATGGAATGAAGATTTGATTAAGTGTTTTGCTGAAATGCAAAGAGTTTTGAAACCTAATCATTTTGCATTCATCGTAATTGGCGACAGTGTAATAAAAAAGGAATTGATAAAAATAGAAAAGGAAATTTCCGAATTTGCACCGAAAATCGGATTTAAGGTGAATGAAATTTTATCTTCTGATTTATCAAAACATTCAAGAATTTTCAATCCTTCTTATGCTCAAAAGGGCAAGAAAGAACATTTAATTATTTTAGAAAAAGTATAATGCAGGAAATACGACTTTATTACGAGAGTTTAGAACAAGGCAGTGATTATTTGTTGCCGATGATAAGCGAAGCCGTTCCGAAAGGAACAAACATCAAACTTGTGAAAAGACCAAAGAAGGCAAACCAATTTCCAAGTGGGGCTTTGTCTTCAATAATGTCTTTCACCACGCCAGACGCTTTAATTACAGCAGTAAAAAACGGAATTGAATATCCGTTAGCAATTATTGAATTTACCGAAGCGGTAAAAACGGAAGACCACGAATTACAACGCACCTATGGTGCGTTAGCATCATATCTTTCAGAAACTTTTTACATTAAAATTTCAGGACACAAGGAAAGTGAAAAGGAATTTGGCGGTGCAGAATACAATCCATATTCAACACCTAAAATTTTAATAGACCAATTTAATTTCGAAGGTTACATCATTGCAGAATGGGGAACGGAAAAAGGAAACAAATTCACTTTAAAACGAAATCCAAAATTTCCTTCTTGTCCACCCGAAATTCCAATTTTAAAAAACACAATTCAAGCAATTGTAAAATCATTTTTGAAGTCAGAAAAAAATTGGTTTGAAAATTCAATCAAAGATTTGAAGCAAACTTCATCTTATAAAACCTATCGCAAAGAAGTTGATAAAGCAACAGGTGCAAAAGAATTATTAAAAACGTGGAAAGGGCGTAGATCATCGAACTTGAACAAATTGCGTTATTTTGTAAACAAAGATTGGATAGGGGCAAAAATCAATCGTTTCAGCCACGCAATGGATCCTGATAGGGGAATTTTGAATTTCATTTCTTTTGTATTTTCAAAAACGCATAAAATATTTGGAATTTATGCATTAGTGAGACCAAGAGGAAATGATATAATGAAAAGGGACTTGGACAGTTTGAAAACTTTACGAAGTAAATTAAAAGAAGCCATTGAAAAAGATAGTGGTGGCGTTCCTAGTTGGTTTACTAATGAATTAGTTAAGGCAGCAGAAAATGCAAAAACACAAAATGAAATTGTCAATTTTCAACCAGTTTGGGAAAAACATAAGAGTAAAATTTCAGACAACAAAGTTGTTGCTACTATTGCATTTTTATTAGACGGTATGTACCTCAATCATAACGGAATTAAACTTATTTGGGACAGGAGAAAATTATTAGGCAACAACAAAGGTGAGATGCTTGATTTATTGAAAACGTATTTTTCATCAGTTAAATATACAAGTGCATCTGATCTTGTTGAGGAAAGTAATGAAGTTGATGAAGATGAAGTTACTTATGCGATTGCTCACAGAGTTTTAATTCCAAATAAGTTTAAAATTATTTCAATTTCTTATCCCGGTTCGCAAGGTGGTGGTGCAGTTCTTCCATACCCCGATTTAGGTAAAGCACAACCTCGTGAATATCCCGACATCATAGCTTTGCCACCGTCAAAAAATGCTAAAATTGATGTGTTGCTAAACGAAAGTAAAGGAATGTTCAGGCAAACGGACATTGAAAAAGACACAGCGAAAATTTTACGGTATAAACACGACAAGAAATTGCAAAAGGCATTAAAAGAAACATTAGTAGTTGCACAAGTCATTGATAAAAACGATAATGTTCGGAATATAATTATTGGCGTTGCTTTTGGAGTCAAGTCAAACACATCGACAACTTGGAAACCTGACGAAGTCGATTTTATTTTTCGAATTACAGACAGAAAGAAATGGGCAATCGGAATTTTTAATCAGGCGTTAGGAAATTTAATTCCAAAGATTGAGGGTAATACAAATTTTCCAACAGTGTATAAACTTGTACCAAAACAGACAGAAACACAACAAATAACAATCGAATTTTAGAATGCCCACGCTTCGTAGGCAATCACATTTGCAGGTCGCACCAGCCAGCGCTAAGTCCAAAACCTGCAAAAGAGCTTGCCTACCCTAACACACGGCAGACAGAAAAGATGTAGCAAAAATGAAAGAGAAATAACGAGAAAAATGAACAACGAAACGCTAACAAAGTGTATATGCCATAAGGGGTTCAGCGGGTATTCAGGCATTGTAGCCCGCTCAAACTTTCGTATCGGTGGACAGGTAATTACTCCGCAATCCCTTACGACACATACACTCGACCGTTGCTGCAATCCCCCTACTATTACTCATTTGAGTTATTAATACCGACCTGCTAACAAGTTCATTAAAATAAATAGCTTCGCTATTATTT
>DYJV01000104.1 GCA_020722945.1 Candidatus Methylomirabilis sp.
AACACTGGCGGTGTTTTTTGAACGAAGTTCGAACATTTTTTGACGAAAATCCGGTTGGGCTTCGCCTTGAAATTTTTTGAGCGAGCGGACGGGGCGGGGACTTAAATTAGGGTGGTGGGTGGGTTAAATTTTAATATGGTCTTATTCCTTTACAATATGGAAACTTCGAACAACCATAAAATTTACCATATCTCCCGCTTCTTAAAATCATCTTTGAACCACACTTTGGACAAATTTTATCGCTACTAATTGTTATAGCAGTTTTGGGTTTTATTTCAAACTTTCTTATTGGAACATATTCTTTACAGAATTTACAAAATCTTCCATATCCGGTTATTGAAGAAGAATCTTTAAAGTCTTCAGCATTTCTAATTTCTTTACATTTCGGGCATTCCTTCATCTCGCCATTTTGTAGCCCTTCAATAGTTTGGTGTATGTGGCTTATTAAATTATTTTTACCAACGCCGCCTTTCATTAAATTTTCAATTCTATCGTTTAGTGTTTTAATTGGATCGTTTCCGATATTAAATTTATTTATCCTCAAAAACCTATAACCGTAACCTTCTAACACTTTTTCACGATAAACATCTTTATCTGTCATAAAATCTTGATAATTAAATTCGTTTATCTCATCAACTTCTTTAAAGTGTTCTCTAAATCCATCATATTCAATTATGATTTTATGTTCTCTATGTAGCTCATCTTTATAGACCAGCAAAAAGTCAACTTTATAATTCGGGTGATTATAAGTTTTATCTAATTGTTTTAGATATTTTCCAAGTTCAAATTGCGGAATAAATGCGATATTCTCTTTATTCTTTTTCCAAAATTCTGTTTGGTAAAACCAATTCATCACTTCCGGTTCCATTTTTGACTTCTCGTCAACTTCGCTTACGCTTCGCTCTTTTTTCGCCTCATTTAATATAAAGAAATAGTGCCTTAATGCTTCGCCAATCGAACCAGAATATTTTTCAAGCGGTTTACTTAAAACAAAGTGCATGCACTCTTTTGCACGACTTAAGCCGACATTTAATCTCTGGACTTTTATTTTTCCGTCTTCCTCTATGTCTACATCATTTAAATTTTTAATAAATACACCCCAAAGATGGTCGTCTTCTTCGGTTGCCACCATAGAATAGAAAACAATATCTCTTTCTTCTCCCTGACAAGTATCAAAAGTCATTATTTTTAATTTAAGTTTATCGTAGAAATAATCCTTTTCAGGCAACTTGCTAATTTTTTCAAATAAAATTTTCTGTTGGTTAGTATGAGGTGTAATGATTCCAACGCTTTGGTTGCTATCAATATCTTTTAATTTTTTTAATTCAGAAATAATAAATTCAGCCTCAAGGGTATTGGTATTTTGTAGCAATTCTTTTTTGCCATCATGTTTTATAAAAGAAAATTTTAATACCTCATCAATAGGCTTGGCCCTGATTTTCATTACTTGTAAGCTGTCTTGATAAAAATATTTGTTTGAATAAGAGATAATTTCCTTATAACCCCTGAAATGTTTTAATAGCTGGGTATTGTAATTGCTGATAAATTCGAAAAATTCAAGGATAGAAGTTTTAACATTAAATTTACTCAATTTAATTAATTTTGTGCTTTCATTAGAAATGGATTTAATAAAACAATCTTTAAGATTATTTATATACTCCCTATTAGTATCTGATCTGGCTGCTGCAGATTTCACATTACTAAACTGCTTTTTATCTCCAAGGATTAAAACCTTTTTCGCTCTTAATAAAGCCGGGAACGCTTGGGCTATACTAACTTGAGACGCTTCATCAATTATCACCAAATCAAATATTTTGGGTTCAAGAGGAATGTATTCTGCATAATCTCTTATGCCCGCCAAGATACAAGGGAAGGCTTCTTTAAGTTTTAAAAATTCGTTTTGAGGAAATCTCATTTTGTCTTGAATTATTCTTTTCAAAGCAATAGCCGTAGATTGATACTGATTCCAAAATTTAACCAATCTACTGTCCATGACATGAGTCATTTTAAGTGTGAGTAAATCCTCAATATTTTTCTTTTGTCCAGGGTAGTTAATTGCCGGAATATTCTTAAAATCTTTTTCAATTTTTTGCTTCAAATTTATGTATCTTACTAACCTATTAAAATCAAGGTCTGATATTTTTATAAGTTCGTTATCGCAGAATGTTTTGAAAAAAGATAAATCAATTTTTAGTTTTTTATTCGTCTTTGGATACTTCTCCAAATTAGTGTTTAAGAATTTTAGGTCGTCGACCAGTTTCTGTAAATCGTTTAATGATGTTAAAATCTTCTCGTCTTTTATCGCCTCGTGAATAAAATTGAGATAATCAAAATTTATTTCATATTTTCCATCAAGTTCATTTTTTAATTTATTCGAAAAGCTAAAAATATCAAAAATGACTTCTAGTTCTATTAAATTCTGATGGGGTTCAAAAGATGATGATAAACTAAAATGTTTTTTAAACTCTATATTTAATTCTTCAATTTTCCTTTTCTTGAATAAATAACCAAAAAGACAATTTTTTTCTTTTTCATAATTTTCAATAAACTTCTTTAATACTTCAAGGTTGTTATCACCGAATTTTTCGAATTTTAATATTGAAGCCAAGTCCGCACCATAAACTTCTTTTAACTTAGATATCGTATTGGAAAGAGAATTTAATAACCGTAGATATTTTTGGAAATTAGAAATATTTTTAAATTCATTGAGGTGGAAATTAAGTAATCCAAAAAAATGAGATTCATTTTCTTTCTCGTCCGAATCAATATCCAATTTATCTTTTAACGATAAAAATATTTTTCTAAATTCTTCAAGCTCAACAGCTGATTCCCGTTGATTTAAAACTTCTTCAATATCAACCGGAAATCCTTTATTTTGATAATAAGACTCTAAAACATAAAGCTCGTAAATTTCTTTCAGGTCAATTTCTTTGTAAGCCAAAATTTCAGCTTCTAAATCTTCTTTTAAAGTATTTTCAGATTTATTAATATTTTGCTCTAAATATTGATAGTTCTTTTTCACAGCAAGATAATTATCGGTTATCATTTTAATTGATGTGGAGCTTAAAATTTTTGCGTATGCATTACCTGTTTTACCTAATCTTAATACTGGATTTTGAAAATTTTCATCGGTTCTAATACTATTCATCGTCTCAGTTATCTTATCTTCAACGACATCAAGTGCCTCTTTCTTGTCGGAAAGGACAAGTACAGATTGATCTTTCAAAATCGCATTAAAAAGTACTGCAGTTATTGTATGGCTTTTACCTGTTCCCGGGGGACCTTGTACGATAATATATTTACAGTCATCTTTTTTTATTGCTGACAAAATTTGTAGTTGTTCTTCATTCAAGGGTATAGGACTTTGAAATACAAGTTTGTCTTGCGTTTCTTTCTTATTCCATTCTTCTTGAATTTCGAGATCAAATTTTTTTGGCTCTTTGTGTATAAAATCATCTATTAAATTATTAAATGCCCCTGCTAAAACATTATCATCTGCGGCAAGTAATTTTAATATTTCTTCATAATCATTAACTAACGCTTCATCTGATTTATCAAATAAAGCGACATGACAATTATTTGATACTCTTACAGAAAAACTTTTAGCGACTTGGATTTCCGGTTTTCTTAAATCAATACTTTTGTCTAATTCGAAAAAGTTAGTAATCTCACTTAAAATTTCATTTATCAATTCTTGAAAATTATTTCTATTTTGTGCGAGATAAATAATTCTTTCTGTTATTGTTTTTAAGCTTCCTTTTTTGTCTTTTTCTTGGTTATATTCTTGAGTAATATATTCAAGTGCTTTCTTGTTGATATAAACTTGAGAATCAAACTCAATGGTTAATAAATCTTTTTGTTTCCCAACGAAAAAAGGAATGTAGAAAATCGGATATTTTGCTTTATTGAAAGTAATATCACAGAAATATAAATAAAATTCTTGTTTATCAAGTATGGTTCTATTTCTCTCCATCTCATAAATTTCCGCGAACAAATCGCCTACTTGAAAACTCTCAAAAAATGAGGAAATATTTGATTTAATATCTTGGATTTCCAAGACATCTTTTAATTCCTTTGGAATATCAACTTTCTCTTTTGCTAAAAGAAGTTTTAAAATTTCTGAAATTTTATTCTCTAGTAATGAACATATAATAGAGGTCAACTCTTCTTCCATTAAATAAACATTGTTTTCGTCGCCAAGATTTAGATTTTCTAGTGGCTTTTCTAAATTATTAACAAATGGCAGGATAAGTTCAGCTTTTATTATTTTTGCTACGGCTTCCAAAGAAACACTTAACGCTTGGTCATATTCTTTATTGTACAACGCGGCTGATTTCTTAATCTCATCTGTAGATTGCTTAAGTATCTTTGTGATTTGTTCATTGTTTATTTTCTCGGATTGTAATTTCACTAAATCAATTAGGTTTTTGGGAATATTGGTTCGATAAACTCCTTTCCCAATTGTATTAAGGATATTTTTATCAAATGTATGATTGATTGCTTTCCATACAAGATTATTAAAAGATGGATATTTATTGAGATTTAAACCAACAAGTAAATTATTATTACTACGCAACTGAATGATTCGTTTTGGATTTTTTCTCTTGTGAAAATCGGTTTCCAAGAAATCCATAAAATACTTTGCTACTTCTTTGATAAATACCAAGTTATTTTTATTTTCGATTTTTTCTTGAACTTTTGATGGCATAAAACTATTTTCTTAAATCATCAATTGAGACGCCAAGAGCGTCCGCGATTTTTTTACTATATCAATAGTTGGGTTAGGGGTAGAACCTGCTTCAATTTTGGCAATCGTATGAAAAGCTAAATCTGCTTTTTTTGAAAGCACATCTTGCGAAATCCCAAGCTTGTTTCGGTATTTCTTTATATCATCTCTGATGTTTATTTCTGTTGCCATAATTTCAATTATTTAATAGTGTTATTATGAAGTGA
>DYJV01000105.1 GCA_020722945.1 Candidatus Methylomirabilis sp.
TAAAAAATTCTATCTGACCAGATTTTGAAAGTTTTTTAAGTAAAGAGTAAAGATTTTTATGCTCTTTTACAATACATTCAAGAAGCCAGCCACTAAAATGAACAGAAAATTTGATTTTAGGATGCTCAGATACTTTTTCTAAAAAGGGGAGGTAGGCAAGAGCAACTATTTCATTAACTACATTTTTGAAATTATCAACAGGCTGATGGCAATGGATTCCAAACAAAAATGGTATTTTCATATATTCACCTCATACTATCCAATTTTTAAAGGATAGGGATTTTATATTTAATGGGAAAAAATTGTATATTGGGGCTTTATCAATAATGTTATCACCTTTTGAGACTGATACCTTCAACCCTATCTGATCAATATTGGCAAAATACGATAATGGGAGCTGAATCTCTAAAACTTTATTTAATTTTGCAATTAAAGTGGGGCTATTTTTAAAAAAATCGGAGGTGAGGGAGCTATCTTTTGTAGAGTATGTAAGAGTCTGAATAGTGTTATTGGGGTATTCAAATTCAAATGTTATCTTGGTAGCTGTTTGTTGAGTGCTGGAAAAATTACTGAATGTTAGCATTAGATAGAGGAAATTTTTATCAAAACCCCAATAGAGTCTCTCCAATATCTTCTCACCTGTGTTCATAGTAGATGAATCGTATCTGATATTACCTTTCCCTGAGTAAAGATATTCGAAATAATTTGTAATCGCTCCATCAATAGTTGGTGAAATATATTGAGATGGGAGGATGAAATCTTTGGCACTACTATCCCTGTTTATTGGTGTAAAAAACTCTATTGGTGGCTCTATACCCAAAATATTATAACAGTTGATAAGGTGGCTTCTAAAAAGTTTATCAAAAATATCCCTCTGGTCAGTGTAATGGTCATCTCCATACCACCAAAACCAATCACTCCCCTCAGAAATCCGTAGCTCTTGAAGGGCTTGGGTGATTTTTGTTGTATCGCCCCCTGAATTTCTAAATTTATCTATCTCTGAATATGTTTTAAAAATAAACTCCCAAGCTTTATTTTTTTCAGGGTGCCCTATCCATGTAGTAAAATTAGCATATATCCATGAGCCTGCAGTAATTTTATCTATCTTTTGATATTTTATGCTGCTGCTGTTTACCGCATCGATGCTCCTGATAGTAGATATCCACTCGGTAGCTGATATTTTTTTATAAAGTGATTCAAAAAAATCTTCTCCATTATTTTTGTAAAACTCCCATGCATTTTCACCATCAAGTATGATAGTTACAAGTGGGTTAAAATCACATTTTTCATATATGAAGGAGAGGTGATTGATAAAATCATCTGAAGCTTTATCTGCATCCATTTGAGCATACCTAAAACCTATTAGGTCACTTAAAAATTTATCCCTGAAAAAGAGTGTGAGCCCTGAATCACTAAATATGTATCTCTGGTAAAGTTTCTTCTTCTCTTCAAAATCTTCTAAATTGAGTCCAAGTGAGTTTGCAAGGACATCTTGGTCACTTGCACTCCACCTGACATATTTTGCAAATATATTTAAAGTTTTACTGCTTATGCTGCCTTCAGCAGGCCAGATACCTTGAGGTGGAAAATGAAAAATATTGGTAAAGAAATTTATACCCTCCTCAATATGCCATAAAGCTTCATTCTCCATTGCTCTTTTGTTGTTGGGCACAGTTATATCTTTTTTAGCTTCGTATGCTGAATCAGGGTCAAAAAGTAGTGGGAATATTGGGTGATAAAAAGGTGTTACGGATAGTTCTACTATATTTTTTTGGTAAAGCTCTTTATAGTAAGTTGTGATGTAAGAGATATTCTTGTGGTATATTTTAAAAAGTTCAGAT
The DNA here is from genome assembly GCA_020722945.1 of Candidatus Methylomirabilis sp. Classification (GTDB taxonomy): domain Bacteria; phylum DYJV01; class DYJV01; order DYJV01; family DYJV01; genus DYJV01. The sequence goes on from DYJV01000105.1 coordinate 1,842, forward strand.
TTATCATTTTCAGTAAATTTCTCACCTTTATTTATCAAATCTTTGACAAAACTCTCTTTTTTACGGATAAAATTTCCTGTCCATGAAAGTAGAAAAGATAATTCAAGGTCAAGAATTTCCTGATTTGTAAATTTTACATTTTGCTCTTTCTGGTATCTTAGATATAATTTGTGGTAGTTTGGCAAAGGGGTGATCATGGTTTTTTCATTTGCCATAAAGAGCTGAGGCGTTAATATGAGCTTCTCTTCGTCAGATAAAGTATCAACTCTTCTCTTAATTAATTTGATAAGGGTATCATTTACAGATTCATTTTCATAATCTTTTATCTGGGAAAGGAGTGATGGGACAAAATTAAAGGTAGCCTTTATATCAAATTTTTCGCAATATTGTGGTATATCGAGATAATCTTTTATGGAGTGAAAGAATACCCAAGGTAGCAAAAATTGATTGCTAACTGTATCTTTGTAGTATGGCTGGTGCATATGCCATATAAATTGAAGATAAAGCTTCTTCATTGGTTAACTAATCCATAAATTTATCTTCTCGATATACTCTTTTAAAAGCTCATCTTTCTCGCTATCACTCCCTGCTTCAACATATAGATGAACATTTGGTGAAAATTGATCCGGAAGCATAAGAACCCAAGAGTTGTTTGAGAATTTTATCTTTACTCCATCGATATAAGATGCATCTTTGTCAAGAGCATCTTCACTCATATTTCTCATTATCAACCCTTTCTTTTCCACAGGGCAGTTGATTACATTGTGTGCATAATAGTATTCTGGGAGAGTTTTGATTATCTGACTAAGTTTCAAGCCAGATTTAGCAAGTAGCTCAATCATTTTTAATGCTGTAAATATTGCATCTGACCATAATGCGTGTGCAGGGAAGATTAAAATAGAGCTGTCTAATCCTATAAAATCAAAATCTTTCATAAACTGCTGTTTGAGTCTCCCTGATCTTCCTCTCACTATATTGATATTTTTAAGTTTGTCATCAAAGATAGTGGGCATTGTAATAGGTAGATATACTTTGACTGGCCGATGGGAGGTCAAATCGAGGAGTTTGAGGAAAGCCATAATGGTAGAGTCGTTTTTTAGAGGGATACCCTCATCTGTGAATATCTGCAAGCGTGAACAGCTCTGATATACAATAAAGCCAAGTTCAGAGTTTAGAGCTTTTACTATTTTTGAAACATGGTCAAGTGATATATCTATACTGTGCAGAGACCTTGATAATTTGCTTTCGTCAAAATAGGCATTTAAAACTACGGGTGTTACACCAACAGAGGATAGTATATGAGGAAAAGAGTTAGAGCCAGACCCATTGAACATATCAACTACAACTGAAAAATTGTTATTTTTTATGATGTTAGTATCAATACTTTTGAAAATGTCATCCCTATATTCATTTAAAGAGAAGGGGATATCTATCAGTTTACCAATGTCTTCGAAAGAAGTCCTCCTAAAATTTTCTCTGTAGTATATATTTTCGATGCTTTTTTCGAATAGTGAATCTATATGAAGTCCACTTGAGTCGTAAAAAAATATTTCAGTATAACTTGATGAAAGTATAGATTGCCTGAAATATACAAACATATTTATATTGTTTTTCTTTAAGAGCCATTTGCCTGCAGGGATAGTGCTCACAGTCAGGTCATAGACAGTAACCCCTGTTGAAAGGAGACCACCGAGAAATGAACGCTTGAGCATCCTTGATGCATTGTGGTAATCTCTACTGACTATCACAGATGCATTCTTTGGAAGAACACTTCCAAGAGCTGCTCCAAGTTTGCTTACTAATTCGGGGGATAACTCGATGTTGGTTCTTGCTGATACTTTGCCACCTTCAAATATGCTCTTTTTCCACTTGTCGCCCCATATAACATTGGAGCTTAAAATCGAATCCTCCTCTATAAGTTTGTTAGGCCATACCATTATATCCTTTTCAAAGATGACATTGTTGCCGATCTCTGTATTTTCAGCAATAATACTACCTTTTGAAATATTAACATTTTTCCCTATTATTACATTGTTACAGATAACACAGTTTTTGAGGATACTCCCCTCTTTAATCACAATGTTGTCCCATAAAATAGAGTTTTCAATAACGACATTTTTTTCGATCTTAACATGATTACCGATCGATGAATCGAGGATGTAGCTTTTTTGGGCTACAGTTACATTTGAGCCAAAAAAAACTTTACCTGCAATAGAATTGGATGGAAAAGTGCAGTTTCCCCCTGAAGATATATATGCTTTACTGTTGGGGATATTTTTAAACTCGATATCTAAATTTATTTTCCCTTTAAAAATATCTGTAAATACATCTCTGTATGATGAGGGATTGCCGACATCTCTCCAATATCCTTTTGAAATAAATCCGAATATATCAATATTTCTATTCATTAGATCAGGGAAGAGGTCTTTTGAGAAGTCGTAATTTATGTTGCTGGGGATATATTTGAAAATCTCAGGATTAAATATATATATCCCTGTATTTATAGTGTCGCTGAAAACTTCTCCCCAACCCGGTTTCTCTAAAAATTTTACTATTTTATGCTCTTTGTTTGTAATGACTACTCCAAATTGAACAGGATCATCAACTCTTGTCAAACATATAGTTGCAAAAGATTTTTTCACTTCGTGAAAGCCTATTACTTCATTTAAGTCAAAAGTAGTAACAAGATCACCACTTATAATAATAAAATTATCATTACCTATAAAATTCTCTGCATGTTTGACTGCACCTGCTGTGCCGTAATCTTTTTCAGGAAGGACATAGTTTATCTTAACTCCAAATTTACTACCATCGCCGAAGTAATTTTTTATTATTTCAGGTTTGAAGAAGAGGAGGATAACAATATCAAATATTCCGATCTCCTTTAATTTTAAGAGAACTAACTCCATCATAGGTTTGTTGAGTAAAGGGAGCATAGGTTTTGGGAGAGAAGAGGTTAGTGGTTGGATTCTTGTTCCGAAGCCGCCTGCCATAATGATTGCTTTCATATTTACTCCTATTTTTTAAATTGTTACAGAGAAAGAGAGATATTTTCCATATTATTTCCGAAAATTTAATTTTTTCCGTTTCGATTTTTTCAAGAGGGGT
>DYJV01000106.1 GCA_020722945.1 Candidatus Methylomirabilis sp.
TATTATTATTATTATGGAGTGTTTTTATTGTTTTTATCTTGAAGCACAGTTTTGAACATCATCATATCTTTATGAAAGAATCTGCACTTATTCAAGCAAGGAGTATCTATCAGCATATCAAGATTGTCAGATCTTTTGTTAGCAGCAGTGGTGGGATATATCTCCCTATCTCTGATAAAGTCCAGCCCAACGAATATTTAACCAATATTCCTGAAAGAGATATAGAGACTCCTCATGGTAATAAGCTTACACTTATGAATCCTGCATATCTTACAAGAAAGCTTGCTGAATTTTCTGCTATCTCCAATCATCATATCAAGTTCAAAATTGTAAGTGTCAAACCGATAAACCCACAGAACTCCCCTGATGAGTGGGAGAGTCAAGCCTTCCAAAAACTTGAAAGATTAAAAGATAAACCTACAGATATTTTTGAATTTTTTTTATCTGATGCCTCTTTAAAATTTATGGGTTTACTTTTTATTGAGGAGTCTTGCCTCAAATGTCATTCATCAGATGGTTATAAAGTTGGTGATCTCAAGGGAGCTATAAGTATAAAGATGGATATCTCTGATTTTATAGCTCATAAAGATACATTGAATAAAAAAGCGATATTTCTTTTCTCTTTTTTATGGGTTATTGGAATTTTTGTTATAATATTTGTAGGTTACAAATGGTTACAAAAAGATAAAGAGAATAGAAATCTTGTTTTGGATCTTGAAAAATCTCTAAAAGAGCTTAAAGATTTTGCAGAACTCTTTTCAAGTGGTAGGACTGTTATCTTCAAATGGGAGAACAATCCTATTTGGTCAGTAAAGTATGTCTCTTCAAATGTTTCAAATATATTCGGTTATAGTAAAGAGGATTTTGAAGAGGGGAGAGTATCTTATTTAGATATTATTCACCCTGATGATCTTTTTCGGGTTAAAAGTGAAGTTTCGCAAGCTCTTACATCCTCTTTAGAGAGGATAAATCATAAACCTTATCGTGTTGTAGGTAAAAGTGGTGAGATTGTATGGCTACTTGACTCTACTTTGATACAGAGGGATAATGAGGGTAATTTTGAATATTTTATAGGTTATGTAGTTGATATTAACCAACTCAAATTATTTGAAAATAGGCTCAATACAATATGTGAGAGTGCCAATGTTGCTTTGTGGGAGTGGGATATCAAGAAAGAGAGATTTACTTATGGTAAGTATGTTTTTCAACTCCTCGGATACCAGCCTCATGAGATAACTGATGATATGCTCAAATGGACACATCATATACACCCTGATGATTTGGATAGAAGGAATCAGGCATTGAAATCTTATTTAGATAAAGAGAGTAAAGATTTTCACTCTGAGTATCGTGTAAAGAGTAAGAGTGGAGATTGGTTTTGGGTTGCAAGCAGGGGGATATTTTCTGAGGTAGATAAGGATAACACCCCTACAAAAATTTCAGGAGCAATGTGGAATATCAATTCAATCAAACTTATCCAAAATGAGCGGGATAGAGAGCTTTCAAAATTTAAAACATTGCTTGACAACCTCAATGTTGGGATATTGGTTGGGAATGAAAATAGGGAAGTTTCTTACATCAACAAATATATATACGATTTTTTTGGTTTGCCTGAAGGACAAATTAAGTATGGGGACAGATGCGAAAAGGTTCTCCCTGTCCTTGTAGGGTTTTTTGAGGGTTCTGATGATGTTTACATTACATTAAAAAATAATCTTTCAAAAAGTGTCCCTGTATTTAACCAAAAATATTTACTCAAAGATGGGAGAGTTGTTCTCAACGATTATATCCCTGTCTTCCTTAACGATTCACTAATTGCAACTATCTGTATTTTCAAAGATATATCTAAGATAATAGAGCTTGAAAAAAAGCTCAGCAGTCATGAAAGGCTTGCAGTTGTGGGTCAGCTATCTGCGGGTATTGCTCACGATTTTAACAATATCTTATCAATTATTATCGGCAGAGCCGAACTTTTATCCTCTCGAAAAGAGATTTCTGATGATATCAAGAGTAAACTAAATTCTATTATTGATGCAGCCAACAGAGCCGCAAATCTTGTAAGGCAGCTGCTCGATTTTAGTCAGAAGAGCATACGATTCTCCAAAAAAGTGAATCTCTATTATGTAGTTAAGGGACATATCAATTTTATCAGAAATATTATCCCTGAGAATGTAGTGCTTACTTTTAGTAGTGAAGATAAAGATTATATTGTAGAGGCTGATACTACACAACTTGATCAGGTCTTGAGTAATCTTATTATAAATGCTGTAAAGGCACTACCAAAGGGTGGTAGTATAAAGGTTGATATATCAAGGATTAAAGATAATGATTCTTATACATGTTCTATATGTAGTAGCAGGATTGAAGGTAAATGGGTGGTTGTAAAGGTGGTTGATAATGGTTGCGGAATTCCTGATGATGTGCTCCCTAAAATATTTGACCCTTTCTTTACTACAAGAAAAGTTGGTGAGGGTTCAGGGCTTGGATTATCTCAAGTTTTTGGGATAGTGAATCAGCATCATGGTCATATCGTGGTGGAGAGCCAATTAGATAAAGGGACATCTTTCTCTATTTTGCTACCGCTGGTTGCTCCTGAACATGAAATTTCTAATCTCTATGAAGATGAAGATGATATAGAGATTTCAACTATCAAAAAAGAGTCTGCCCATCAAGAGAAGAAAAGGAGTATTTTACTTGTTGAGGATGAGAGTGATCTTGTGAATGTAATGTCCGCTTTCCTTGAGAATGTAGGTTTCTCTGTTACTGTTGCAAAAGATGGAGTAGAGGCTCTTAATAAATTTGAAGCTAACAATGGCAATTTTGATTTAGTAATATCTGATATGGTAATGCCAAATATGAATGGTGTAGATTTACTCCGTTATCTTAAAGGGAAAGATTATAAATTCAAATTCTTAATGATATCTGGTTACCCTATGGAGAAAGATGTAGCAGGGCTATTTGATGATATTCAGACTTTTTGGCTCCAAAAACCTATAAATTTCAAAAAATTATCGAGATTACTTGATAAAATATTAGAAGTGTAGTCTGAATATGTTTTTTATATACATTTTAACACTAAAATTTTTTAAGTTTTTCTTTTATCGTCCGATACAAGTTAAACAATGAGAATCTTTTATTCTATTTTTCTGATAATTTTTCTATCCCCTATCATTATATTTGCCCGTCCTGACCTAAAAATCGGGATATCTGGCAACGATATTTACGGCACATCAGACAATGCCACAGGTGCTGAATACACTATTTACAACACACTTTGCGGTAAATACTCATATTTGCAGATTACTATGGAAAATGATAAAAATCTCGATAATACAACTGATACCGAAATTTATAAAATATCAGTTACAAAGCCGTCAAGTGATTGGGATTACTATGTTGTTTATCATACGCAAAAGTATACAGGGGATTGGAATACTGAATGGATAAACTCACTAACAAGTGATTCCTTCCTCCTTTATGTAAGACCACCTGACGGAGTATCTGCCGAAACTTCCACTTTTGTAGTAAATATTTCAGACTCCAAAGGGAGTAAAGATGCAGGAAGTGTTTATGTCAATGTTAAAAAGGAGAGCGTGTTTGATATTATGCTTCCACTATCGGACAATTCAACAATAGGTGAATACACTTTTGAGGATAATGATGAGAGTGAGTATTACCTTTATGTTGACAGTAGCAGTAAATATTATCTTGATTTTACTGTCAAAAATAGGGGTAACAAACTTGCCCCATACAATATTACTGTTTCATCTTCTAAATTGCCTGAATCTGCATTTACTGTTTACAAAGATGGGACATCACAGAAGCTGATCTCTCCATTTGGGAACAATATATTTTACCTTGATAAAAATGGTGAGGATAAATACTCCTTTGAGATAGATGCAAGCAAAATAGATAGCTCAGATTATTTTTATGTAAAGATTCTTGATACTTCAGCAAATCTTCTTGATACTTTTAAAGTCAACGTTGCTTATTTAGCAGAAAGTAAGGTAAAGCAGAGATTACCATATATAAAGTATAACGATACAAAGACTACCCCTCTGCTTTTTATAGTAAATACATCAGATGTAAGTGGTGATGTAAGTGTAGAGAACCTCGTAGATGATTCATCTTCTAAATATTCATTAGACCCAAAAGCTACAAATATTATCACCCTCACCAAAGATAGCAAGCTCACTGTATCATCTGAAAATATTGATATTGCAGCATTTATTGTAGTGCTTGATTCAGATTACAAAATATCTGCAAATATAACTCCGTCTAACTCAAGTATCGAAGGGAAAAAAGTAGTTTTGCCACTTGTTGTTAAAGGTGGGACATTGGGTGGAACTGGCTCAATCTCGATTAACAATATCTCAACAGAGAAAAACAGCGTCAGTGTAAAACTTTATGATACTACAGGTAAAAAAGTTGCTGAGAGTGCATTGAGTATTAATCAAGAGAGTTACTCCTATCTTGATATCTCTCTCCTTTCAGGTAATAGCTCATCTTCAGAGCTATACTGGATAGAGTTTACAGCAACTTACGATATATCTGTTTATCTTGTGAATAGTGTGCTTGGAAGTTATCTTAAATTTTATGGATACAGCATAGATAAAAAATAAACAAAAGACCACCCCG
>DYJV01000031.1 GCA_020722945.1 Candidatus Methylomirabilis sp.
CGCTCAAAATATTGAGATGTTGGAATTAACTTTGCTATCAATACCTCAATGCCTTTTTCATTTAAAGTAACATCTGAAATATTTTTTTCGTCAGACATATATTCCCCCCTTTTAGAAAATAATGCTTTAAAAAAATAATACTTAATTTAAATCATTATTCCTGATATTCAATATTACACTTTAAAAATTCAGCATTTACTCCAAAAAAGAAACGATTAAATTAAGACAACTGCACATTTTCAAGCAAATTGCCATGCAAAGTAGATTTGTTGTTAAAATATGGGCATGACTTTCCTTTATCTTTATCAGTGCTTTTTTAAGGTTATTACCTGAATTTGTCAAGCCATTTTTGACAGTTTCCACAATATAATGTCCCTATATGTCAAGAGCAAACTCTCCGTGATTTCCTAACCATAGGTTGTCAAAAGTGTTTATAAAGCATTGATATTATATATCTTGCAATTATTTTTTCTCTTTCAAAGGCTTTAAGAGCCTAAAGTTTTTCTTTGCGACTCTGCGTCTTGGCGAGAAATCATATGTGATTTTCAATCCTTGTAATTCCATTTTTTATTCTGACATATTGGGTACTGGGTAGTATCTCTCGCAGAGGTGCTAAAACGCTAAGATTAATTTTCTTTATTTTACTCATAAATTCCAACCCTTTTTACCTACCTATTATAACATTAAAAATTAAATTTCTTCTGTCTGCCAACAGGTAGAACACCTTTTCATTATTTTTTTACAGGGACATTATACTTATCAAAATATATATTCTTCATAACTGTCTTGGCACTCTGCATTTCACCTAACATCTGAATATACGCATTGCGTATATACTCCCTTTAAACTTTTACAAAATTTTAAGGTTTGATGACATTTTTCTCTATTGAGGTGTTGTCCTCCTTGATTCTTTCCACTCCACCTCTCTTCAACTCCTCTAATTTTTTGAGAAGGAAAGATTTTCTTGGATCATTATTTTGAAGATTTTTAACTATATTCTGATACTCTTTTATTGCTTTATCAGTCTCACCCATCTTCTCTAAAATTTTGGCAACATTAAAAGCAGCAGTAGGTGTCCACTTTATATCAAAAGGGTAAAGTAACTTTATTCTCAAAAAACTGTCTAAAGCATCAACATAATTCTCCTGTTTATAATGTATTTCACCAACCCAATATAAAGCTTCTATCTTACTTTCATCATCTTTGAGAAAGTTAATAGCCTTCTCATAACCTATCTTTGCATCATTAAGATAATCCATTTTATCAAGGAGGAATGCAGCATTGAATAAATTGTTCCCTGTTTTGCTAACATTAATAAATCTCCTGAAATAATCAGCACTTATATGATTGAGCCCAAGACTATTGTTTGATACCCCTATAATATAAAGCTCATTTTCAGATAAATCTTTTATTCTTGAATATATCTTATCAAAACTTACTACCTTCTCGTAGTTTTTCTGGTCATAATAATATTTAAGCACACTATACAAAACTTCTTTATAATGTGAGTAGAAAACAGGATTAAACTCATTATCAAGAAATTTAGCGTAAGCAGATAATGATTTATCCTTAGCTCCCTTTTCCGATAAAATATTTCCAATATAGTAGTATGTGAGTATATCGTTACCTAAATAACGATTTGAAAGAAGTCCATACAATTCATCATCTTTTTTGCTTTTTAGGGTGGGGTAAAGTTTCTTGAAATATTGATACTTTGTCTCATCAGATGTGAGATAAACAAGCTCTTTTTGGCAATTTATAAATTTACAGATATCTTCAAATGAGAGCTGAAACTCTTTAATAAACCTCGCTGGATTTGATAAATTTTTGAAATATTTTATAAAATTTTCTTTATCATTTGTAATCATGTATAAAGATGCAAGATACTCTTTGGTATTTTCAAGAAGTATAGAGTTACTATTTACTTTATAAAGGGAATCAAAGTATGAGATAGCACTCTTGTAATCTTTCTCTCTATACGATATTTTTCCGAGCCAGAATAGAGCCTCCTCTTTATAAACCCCTGAATTAGTGGTATCAACAACTTTTTTAAGATCACTCTTTGCTATATCTATTTTATCAAGATAAAGTGAATTGAGTGCAATTTTGAGAGATATTTCAGGGAGTGATTGCTTTGTTTTAGCCAAATACTCCTCATAATATATATTGCTCGATTTAAAATCATTACATTTGTAGTAAAGCTCTCCAAGTTTCTTTAAGATATTAAAATCATCTTTATCCTTAATCGGTAAATATTTAAGGTAAACTTCAATTGCAAACTGATGTTTATCCAACTTCTCCCACAAAGACGCAATAGTAAGGTCTATACTTTTGATCTGTTTTTTATCTTTTGATAAAGCTTTCATCCGCTCAAGAAAATTTATAGATTCAGAATACTTGCCATTCTTATCATATACAATCGGGAGTAGCTTGTTTGCATCATTTATATATTTGGAGTTGTCAGAAGTTAAATTGATATACTTCAATAAAAATTTCTCTGACTCTTTGTAATCTCCAATTTTATAGAAACAGAACCCAATTTTGAAGATAGCATCAGAGTGAAAAGGTTGAACATCAGGCATAGTCAATACTTTCTGATAAAAATCTTTTGCAAAGATATATGCACCAACCTTTTCATTAGCTTCAGCAAGCAAGATGTAAACATCACCAGCTCCACTATGACCAAGAGCAATGGATTTATTAAGAGCGGTTATCGCCTCTTCATACAAACCTTTTGCAAAAAATAGTTGCCCCATATAGTAATATTTATCAGGTGAATCCTCTTTATCTCTGAGCATAAGCTCTACTTCGTCATACTTTTTAAAAGCAAGAAGAAGTTTTAGATTTTCATAAAATTTATCAGATTCAATCTTATCAATATCGTGATACAACTCTTTTGCTTCCTTAAATTTGTTGAGCTTCATGTATGAATTAAAAAGGAGTATAGTGCTGTCTTTGCTCTTAGGTATTTTTTTTAAAACAGAGATCGCCTCCTCATATTTACCAAGTTTGTATTTTAGGTATCCAAATAAGTATGAGTCATCTGTTTTGCTATCAGATATAAATTTTTTAGCGGCATCAGGGTCATTTTTTAATAAATATATTTTAGCAATTATACCCTTCACCTTTTTTGAGGGTAATTTTATATTTAAAAGATACTTTAAGGCTTCATCATTATTATATTTAAAATAGTTAAATATCCCTTGAGAAAGATTAGTAAGTTCTGAATATGTATTTGGCGAACGCTCCTTTATCTTAAGCATAAGTGAATTGAGGTCATCAAATCTCTTTGTAAAGATATATGCTTCCGCCAAAAATTGAATTTCAAGCATATCATCTGTTTTATCACCAACTATATTTATAATCTCATCATACCTATCCTTAACTTCAAGGAGATTAAGGAGAAATAGTTTTACATCTGATTCAGTGTCTTTCTTGTCGTAGCAGTATTTCTCTGCAACATCGTAGTATCCATTTGATAGAAGCTTCTGTAAATATTCAAGATCAGATGTTTTTGAATATAATAACTCTATATTCAATAGCAAAAAAATTAAAAGAGATAAAAATTTTAGAAAAAACATTAAAATATCCTCCTATTAATGTTTAGTAAGGTAAATTAAAAAAATCATAAAGAAGTGAATCAACTGTTTTTGAATTATCAGACAAGTAAGGAACCCCAAGTGAGAAGATATAACTCTTCTTTACCATATCCTTATCAGAGGCAGTTACTTTTATCATATCAAAATATTTATATTTTACATAGATATCTGGTTTAAAAAGGAATAGCTTCTTATCTCTGTAAGCCTCCACAATAATATATGTGTCTTTATCCCTCTTTATAAGGATATTAAGTGAGAATTTATCAAGAAAATCTGAGAGCGATTGATATTTTTTCCCCAGCTTTTTAAGAAAATTCCCATATACTGATGTAAATTTCAGAAAAGGGTAAAGATCTATCTGATTTGGCTTAATCGATTCATCTTTATTCTTAGAGTAAAATTCTGGGTCAAAATCACTCTCTATAAAGACTCTTCCAACATTAAACTTATCATCAAATGACCATATAACTTTTACACTCTTAGGATAAAATGAAAAATTCAAAAGCTCTTTAAATTCAAGAATCTTATCCTTAGCATCATTTTTTATAGAATTAAATTGAAACTTACCTAAGTAGGCTGTATCTTTTGCTTTGGCAGGGTGCTCTTTTGAAGTGGCAGTAGTTTCCGTAGCTTCAGTAGTTTCAGAAGCTCCTGAAAAATTATAAAGCCCTTTTGAATATATCCAACCCTTAATATCCTTTCCAACAACTACTACTTGATAAAATTCATTACTCTTGCTGATAAGCTCAAGTCTCGTATTTTTATAGACTTTAGCTACTATTTTGCTATTTTTTGAAGGATTCTCCCTGATGTATATACTGTTGTATTTTACAGAAGCATATTTATAAGATTCTGCATTTAAAGAGGAGAAGTAATTAAAAATTATAAAAATAGAGAAGAAACTAATTAAAATTTTTATAGAATACATTTTTCAACTCTGTTATCTGATCGTTTAATAAAGTTCTTACATCAAGTATATAAACATCATTTTTGACTCTCCCAACAACCGGCGGGTCACTGCTTCTTAATATCTTGTCAATATTTGCAGCTGATAAATTTTGGTGTTTAATTTGGAGAGTAAAAGTTTTGATCTGATTCATCGGGAAAGCACCTCCACCAACAAATGAAACATCCTCCTTTACTTCAGCATAGATAGATTTGATGGGTGCAAAAAGCCTCTTTAATCTTAACGCTCTCTTTTTAAGATTAAAAATATCTTCTGTTATCAAACTCAATGAAAGTATATTTTTAAAGAGATCTTTATCATTGAAATATTCGACAAGAGTCGCTTCAAGTGCAGCAAGTGTAAATTTGTCTATTCTTAATGCTCTATTTAGGGGATGTCTCTTCATTGTATCAATATACTTTTTCTTACCAACAATGATCCCTGCTTGAGGTCCACCAAGTAGTTTATCTCCACTAAAAGTAACAATATCAACCCCTTTATCTATTATAGATTTTACCGTAGGTTCATCAGGGAGACCAAAAGACGAGAGATCAACAAATGACCCACTCCCCAAATCGTAAGCAACAGGTAATCCACTCTTATCACCCAAATTCACAAGCTCCTCTGCTTCAACACTCTTAGTAAAACCTACTATTCTGTAATTACTCGTATGTGCTTTTAAAATAAGTGCTGTGGTTTCATTTATTGCATTAAAATAATCTTTTAGATGAGTTTTATTGGTTGAGCCAACCTCTTTTAATATAGCTCCACTCTGCTCCATAACTTCAGGGATTCTAAACTCACCACCAATTTCAATCATCTCCCCCCTTGATACAATCACCTCTTTACCCTTTGCAAGAGCAGAAAGTAAAAGCAATACTGCTGCTGCATTATTATTGACAACCATGCAATCCTCTGCACCTGTAAGCTCTGTGAGGTAATCTGAAATATTTTGATAACGTATCCCACGTTCACCCATGGCAATATCAAATTCAAGGTTTGAGTAATTACCTGCAATATCAACTACATTTTTTAACACTTTTTCTGATAGTGGTGCTCTTCCAAAATTTGTGTGTAAAACAACTCCTGTAGCATTTATCAACTTTTTTAATCTTGGAGAGAAGTAACTTTTCACAGACGATGCAACAGCTTTAACTATACTTTCCAACACCGCACTCTCCTCAATATACTCCTTTATCTCCCCAGACTCTATCAAATTTTTAAACTTATTTATCTCGAGATTTATAAATTTTTTAATGATAAATTTCCCATATCGGGAAATCAACCCCTTAATAATCTCGTTATCAAGTATTTTGTCAATTTTAGGTATTATTCTGTAAAGATTCATATTTCAATCCTGAAAAATATTTAATTCATCTTTTATAATGTTTCTACAGTAATCTCTGAAGTTGTTCACTCCGATAAAAAACTCCCTCATCATAATAACCCACAAATATTGACCTGTCTCAGTAAGTCTAAATTCCCTCATATCAGATTTTAATGCCCCTACAGTATGAAAAAAGAGAAGCTCTGGGAAAAGTTTAATGTAAAATTCCAAACCATATTTTTGTTTTATAAAATCTTTACTCATACGGATACCAAAAAGCTTAATAAGGAAATCGTATTTCATCTGCTCAAGCTTTGAAAACTTCTTTTCTGCTTTAAGCGGGAGCTTATCTTTACTTAAAAGTTCTATATATTCAGGAACAGAGAAAGTATTGGATAAGATTCTGCTATTATAATAACCGAAGGAGCCACTCCCAACACCGATATATTCATCATAATTGATTATATACTCATCTATCATCGATTTTGTTTTGTTAAAACACCAAGCTGTTCCTGATGTGTAATGGTTTTTCAGCTCTTTAACTATTTGAAAATAAAGAAGCTTCTCATTTTCGTAACTTATTTTTCCAAACCTCTTCTTTATAACCTCCTGAGTTGACGCAGATGCCATAAGTGGATAAAAAGTAACCTGATCAGCATTTAGATTTTTGATTATTTGGCAATCTTTTACAATAAGCTCTCTATCTTGTGTAGGGAAATTAAATATCATATCAATATTTACAGTTTTAAATTGACCTATTGTATTTCTTAACCGGTCAATAATCTCCTCGCTGCTCCCATACTTATGAAATCTCTCCATAATTTTGAGTAACCTATCATCAAAGCTCTGAACTCCAACAGAAAGCCTTTTGACTCCAACCTCTTTGAGTATCTTTATATTCTGCGGGGTTAGGTGGTTTGGGTTTGTTTCACAAGAGATCTCATTTATTGAAAAGAGACTCTTTATCAGAGATATAACATCTGCAAGCTCTTCTATTAAAATAGTAGGAGTGCCTCCACCGATATAAGATGCGGCAAAGTTAAACCCCAAATTTTTGTATAAATTAATCTCCCGTTTAAGAGCCTCAAAATACTTCTCTGCAATCTCACGCTTAAACCTAAATCTATTAAAAGAGCAGTAAGGACAGAGCTCCTCACAGAAAGGGATATGAATATATAGAAGGAGATTATTTGAATTTTTAGGTAAAGGTGTTGCAATATTTGAATTTTGGTTGAAGGTGAGGTTTCTCCTATTATACCAATTCATATATTTTGTAATAAAATTTTCTACCATCATAGATAATTACCCTTGAGAACCTTTTTTAATAACAATTTATTTATAAAATATTTATTTTATGAAAAATTAAATGATACTCTCTTCAATACTCTATTCCAATAATTAAAAATTAAGAATTCAATTAAGCTGCTGACTAATATCCACTCTACTTTTTTACCTCTATGTTTTGAAAAAATATTTTTACTATTTAGTAACTTTACTCTTATTATCAGGAGGGGTAAATATCACTTCACTACCCCCTCTATCAATATCAACTTTGAAAATATGACCATTCTTATCAGGGATATAGAGATTTCCAAATTTATCAGAGGCTATTGAATGAATTTTAAATTTACCCACATTAATACTCTTAACCTTACTAAAAGATAAATTATAAACCTCTACTTTACCACTCTCATTCCCAAAAACAATATAATTTTTACTCTTTACCTCAACAGATGAGAGAAAATTGTGCTCCAAATTCTCTTCTTTGAGCACTTTAAAATCGTCAATATTATAAAAGAGTAATTTTTTCTTATTAGTAACGATAGCAAGTGAGGAGTTGCCCGATATATATGAAGCTGATGTTATCTTAACATCTTTTATTGAAAATTTTTTTAATGGTTTAAATGATGTAGAATCAAAAATATCTATTATCCCAGTTTCAGATACTACTACTATTAAATTTTTCTCAGCTACATAGATAATGGTTCTAACATCTCCCTCAAAAGCTGTAATTTTACTCTTTAATTCTCCACTTTTGTAATCCCATAATCTGATAGTCCCATCCCTACTTCCAGATACAAGAGAATTACTTTGAGCAATATACCCTACTGCCAAAACCCAATCTTCATGTCCCAAAAACTCTTTAATGGTATCTCCACTCTCAACATTTATAACCTTTATACTTTTATCAGAACTTGAAGTTATAAGATTGTTGTTGGAATCAAAGAGCATATCCCTTATCCCAAGCTTATGGATATTGGAAAATATTTTACAAGCTTTCTGTTGGTTAAGATCATAAATATTAATATCTTTATCTGTGCCTGCAACCGCAAGGAGTTTGGAGTCATCAGATACCGCAGCAACATAGTATCCATAAATTGGGTGAGATATAAAATTAAGAGAGAATATAAAGATAAAAAGTATAAACTTTTTCATTTAAGCACCCCTACTAAATAATCTTTTATATTTAAGCACCTCTATTGAATAACTCTTTATATTTAAAATCAGTAAACTTCAATAAATATCTTTTTTTTGGTTTCTGATAATATTTTGTAGTTACTGAGCTTACTTTTTATATTATCAAAATCTTTCTTGAATAGTATAAGATAATAATCACTCTTCTTCTCTAAACCATCTATGTTGTCCGCAACCTTATAATTGGAGAGGTAGTAGGCAACTCCGGGCATATCATTTCTAAAAGTATAAACACTCTTGTTATCTTCAATATTATGACATTTTGAAAGAAATTTATCACTCTTATTCTGGTTTATAAAATCTGCACTAACTGTGAAGATAGATAGAAAAATTGCAATATTAACTATCCCTAATTTCAAAATAAAATCATTAGCAGTAAAGAATAGTGCAGCCGCAACAATTAAAATAGCAGTGTAAATTGCAAGGCTCTGAAATTGAACAAATGAATATCTTGCAAAAAAAATATAACAGAATAGTGAAAGTATAATTAAAGCTGTAGGTATAAGGAGATACCTATCCCTGATATTAAAAGTGTAAGTTGTAAAAACCTTTGCACATATATACCCAAAAGGGATGGAGAGTGGCAGGATATAAGAGAGTAATTTTGAGTTTGAAATTGAAAAAAATATAATAATAACCAGAAACCAGATAATATTAAACTTTCCAAAATCATCAGCAACAATATTTAATTTGTTTATCTTGAATATTAGAAGAAATATCCAAGGGAAAAAGAGTATCGGTAGAAATTTGATATAGAAGTAAAATGGCTCAGCATGCCTATACCCTTTAATAAATCTACCTGTTGTCTCTTGAGTTATCAGAGATAAAATATCAAAAGCTCCATCACCTTTTATAAAATGGATTATCAGTAGATATATTGCAGGTAAAAGAGTGCTTATAATTGATATAAGAGCAAATTTTAAATTTAAAACAATGGATAACTTCCCTTTGATAATGAGAAAGATAAAAATTATAAGGAGTATTAGAAGGACAACAGGTCCTTTAGTCATAGAGGCAAGAGTAAAAAATAAGAAGAATAGTAAAAGATATATATTCTTCCCCTCTTTGTAAAATCTATAAAACAAGAGAAGTGAAAGTGTAAAGAAAAGTGTCATAATCATATCTGTATTAGCGTATCTTGAAAGGTAGAAAAATAATGGCGAAGATGACAAAACCACAGCAAAATAAATCCTCTCAATATTATTTGTCATTCCCCATGAAAGTGTAATAGAAAGTATTACAATTAATATTGCTGAGAGTATCTGAGGCAGCCTTGAAGAGTAATCAGAAAATCCAAATAACTTATAGGAGATAGCTGTTACCCAATAAGTCATAGGGGGCTTATTCACCCTCAACTCTCCATTAAAGTAAGGTATAAGATAATTGCCACTTACAACCATATTTTTAGATGTTGAGGCGTATCTCGGCTCATCTGGATTAACCAATCCATGATTCATCGCTGTAAAATTATATACAATAGAAATGATAAATATAAAAAAAATTAATCTTTTCATACAATTAAGAAGTTTTTCAGTATATTCATTCCATATTTAGTCAAAATGGATTCAGGGTGAAATTGGATGCCCCATATATCAAAATCTTTATGTTTTACTCCCATTATCTCACCATCATCAGCAATAGCCGTAATAATAAGGTTTTCATTGACACTATCTCTGTTAATAACAAGTGAATGATACCTTGTTGCAGTAAAGGGAGAGGGGACGCCATTAAATATCAGATCACCATAGTGGTAAACTAACGATGTTTTCCCATGCATAACCTTTTCTGCTCTTACTACTTTGCAACCAAACACCTGACCAATTACCTGATGACCAAGACATACTCCAAGTATAGGGATCTTACCTTTAAAATAAGAGACGACATCTTGAGATACTCCTGAATCATCTGGTGTCCCTGGACCAGGTGATATGACTATTTTGTCATATAAACCGAGTTCAATATCTTTAATCCCTATCTTATCATTCCTGACAACATTAACATCAGCTCCCAATATACCAAAATATTGGAAAAGATTATGAGTAAATGAATCGTAATTATCAATAAGTAATATTTTCAAAGTATCCTCTTAATTTTAAAGAAAAAAGTAAAATTAATTTTCGTTTATAAATAACTCTTCTACTCTATTCATAAGTTCAGAAACCTCGTAATCTTTGGAATCAACAGGTTCTAATATTTTTAATTTCACACTTCTATGAGGATTTATTAATATAGAACCTTTTGGTAGGACATCTCTTGTCCCCTCTATCTTTACAGGTAATATTTTTGAGTTAGAAACTTTGGCAAGAAAAAATCCACCTTTTTTAAACGGCAAGAGCTTACCATCCCTGCTTCTTGTCCCTTCAGGAAATATTAGTAAAGACCTATTTGTAGCAATATAATCTTTCATCTCCTTTATTGTCTTTTTTAATGAGGCTTTATTCCCTCTGTCAACACCAACTGCCCCAACCATCTTCATTGATGAGCCAAACAGAGGTATCCTTAGTATCTCTATCTTTGACAGAAATGTAAAATCAAAAGGGAGATATCCATATAGGAGAAATATATCAAAAGCACTCTGATGATTTGCCATTACTACATAACCTTGCTTTTTATCAAATACTCCACTATTGATAACTTCAACTTTGAGTAGTGCAGACTTTATGATAGCTTTACCCCATAATTTTGCAGCATAATTTGCAATTTTCGGATTGAAAGTCAAAAAATATAGAAGATAACATAGCAGAACAAAAAATAGAGTAACTACTAAAAAGATTGGGATAAATACAACGGAGTATACTTTACTGATATTCAAAATTAATCTCTGTTATTATCTTTTATATCAAGAATCTTATGTTGTCCTGCATAATCTCTTGTGCTGTATCGGGTAATATCAGATAATTTTTTTACAATATTAGCAATTCTATCTGCTGATTTCTCTACTTTTTCCAAAAGGTTTCCACTCTCGTTCATATTTTTCTCTTTTAACATCTCTACTGATAGTAAAAGAGAGGTCAATGGCTGGTTAATTTCGTGAGCAGTAGCACCTGCAAGCTCCATAGCAATTTTGTCCTTTTCAAATTTAATGAATTCGTCTTGAAGCTCCTGATTTTTCTTTTCAAGTAATTTTCTCTCTGTAATATCATTGACAATAAATTGAAAACCATTAATCTTATCACTCGATTTATAAAGGGTAACAGAAACCTCAATATATATTATATTCGAATCTTTATCCTGACTGACTATTTCGATTCTCTTTTCTACTATTTCTCCCCGCATAAGAGCATTCATAATCAGGGTCATCTTAGCAAAACACTCCTTGTTTATACATAAAACCTCTGATATCTTTTTCCCTTTAAAACTATCAGCAGTTTTACCAAAAATTGTGCAGAATTTTTGGTTTACAAATATAACATTATTATCTGTGCCAACTATGCATATCCCTATGCTTGCAGAATTTATAATATAAGCATAATTCTCACCAAGACTTTTATACTGCTCTTTTAATCTGTAATCCTCCGTAAGATCTTTAAGAAATATAAGCTCCTTTTTCTTTGAATCCACTACCCTCACATAAGTCATCTCAACATTAACAGAATTTTTCAATTGTGTAACAAGAGAGACGCTTCTGGTTTTCTTCAAAGCAGTGCAAAGCTCATCATCAAGAATATCTGAAATTTTATCGATTTTATCTTTAAAAATATTATCTAACTTTTCATTGGTCAATAACAACTGATCATCTTCAAATAATAGAACCGCAAGCGGGATCTCCTGAAAAATTGTGCTGAACATTAGATTTGATGTTTTATACTTATCTATAAGAATGCTATTTTGAACAAGTAATTTGTTTATTTTACAGTTAGCCTCAGAAAGTAGAGTGATAAGATTTTTGTAATTGAGAGGCTCTGCATTTATGTTAAACATTTTGATAAATTCTTCATAATGCTTATCAATTATCTCTATTATATCGACAAACTCGTGGTCACTTATTTTGAGAGATTGTTTGAGTGCCTTAACAGAGTCAGATTTAAGACCCTTTAGGAGGATCATATTCGCTATCTGTTCAGCTATAGCGATATAATTTATCTTCTTTGTCTCACTATGACCATTTAGTCGATATTGGTAATACTCTCTTACAGGGATAATTGTCTGTTCTGGAAGGTGCCACTTATTAGAAATTATATCAAGATATTGAGAGTATACCTCGTCATCTAAAGGGGTGTCATCATCAAATAAAATCCCCTGTAAATATAAAGGCATAAATGCAACAATAGTAGCTACAAACATCTCCTCTTTCTTAGATATAATTTTGGAGGCAACAGAAGATACTATTACAAACTCCCATTTAACAATATAATTTTTACTATTTTTATTCAAAGATGTGAGAGTATCAAGAATAAATATCGCAAGAGCAATATTTCTCAAATTTTTTAAACCTATTAAGCCGATAGCTTGTGAAAGGTTTGTAACTTTACCATTAAACCCATAAAAGGGAGAGTTTACAACTTTTAGAAGTTTTACCATTAAAGATGGGGAGCCCTCAACATACTTTGCCAACTTATTATAATTACAATTATCTTTAACTGCTTCTTCCAATATAACATACGCAATTTCAGGAAGTTCTGGAAATTTCTCCATTTTACTTATAATATCAATCATGAATTCGCAACTCCCTAATGTTATTTATTTTTTTAATTTGGAGATAATCTTTAAGCTGACAAATAATCTGGTGCATAATATCAGGAGTAGAAAAATTAGCAGTCCCTACCTGAACTGCATCTGCACCAACAGCAAAATAATCAAGAGCATCTTTTAGATTCGATATCCCACCGACACCTATGATGGGAATATCTGTAAATTTTCTAACTTCATAGATGATACGGAGATTTAGAGGTTTTAATAGTGGACCTGAGATACCTCCAATCTTGTTCCCTATATTAAAGAGCATCTTATCACTATCTACCGATAGACCCTTTAAGGTATTGCTCATAGTCAAACCATCTGCTCCACCCTCTTGGCAAGCTTTACTTAAAGATATTATATCTGAAGATATAGGAGAGAGCTTTACTATAAGAGCTTTCTTTTCAATTATGGAACGAAGGTTTTTTGTAATATTAAAAAGTAATTTTTCATCAAGTCCAAACTCTATACCACCCTTTTTTACATTTGGACAGGAGACATTTACTTCAACTCCATCTATCTCATCAATAAAATTTAACTTCTCAGCAATTTTATAATACTGCTCTTCACTATTACCAAAAAAATTTACTATTGTAGGACACTTTATATTTTTGAGAAAAGGCAGTTTTTCTGAAATAAATCTCTCAATCCCAATATTTTCAAGTCCTATTGAATTGATAAGAAATCTTTCACCTTCATAAATTCTTGGTGGGAGGTTCCCAGCTTTGGGATCAATAGACAAACCTTTTGTAACTACTGCACCAAGTGTATTAAGATCAAAAAAATCTTTATACTCTTCACCATACCCAAAAGTCCCACTTGCCGGCATAATAGGATTGTTGAGAATCATATTGCCAATCTTAACTGAGAGGTCTATCATTTCTGTTATCCACTATTGTAATATTAACTGTTCAAGATCAAACATAGGTCCCTCTTTACAAACCCTCTGATAACCTGATTTACTGTCAACCACACACCCAAGACATACCCCAAAACCACAAGCCATACGCTCTTCCATCAGAACCTTTATTTTAAAATCAGCGGTGTAATTTTTCAATACTTTATACATTCCAAGAGGTCCACAAGCAACAACAAGAGAATTTTCCGCAGATAATTTTTTGAGTGAATCTGTGACAAAGCCTTTTACTCCATAAGAGCCATCATCAGTCCAAACTTCTATTTTATCAAGGTCAAAACCATCCGCATAATGTAGTGAATCTTTATCCTTTGCACCAAAATAGAGTTTCACTTTTATCCCGTCGCTATTAAGGTAGTTATAAAAATATAGTAGTGGTGCTACACCTATTCCACCACCAAGAAGATATATTTGGTCAAAACCTTTATAAAAAGCAGGCTCTGGAACTCTCCCCAAAGGACCAATTAATCTTAACTTATCACCACCATTTAATAGTGAAAGATAATTAGTAAATTTACCTGAAATTCTAATTCTAAACTCAAGAATTTCACCGTCATAATTGGAGATACTAAAAGGTCTGTTCAGTATGAAGCTCTTATCATCAAAAACTTCTGGACCTATCATAAAAAATTGTGAAGGATTAAGGGGTATATCTTTATAGCTAAATTTTAAGATTAGTAAATCTTTTACTCTCTTTAACTCTAATATTTCTAATATATTAAATTCCAAAATTAACCCTTGTCAATTATCAATTTTATCTTGTTGCACTATCGTAAATTTTCTGAGGAACATTTATACCAGCTTTAACGCACATCTGACGAAGCTCCTCAACATTGGTTGATTTATAAAATACAGCTTCAATTGTGCATTTACCAGTTTTGTAAAGGTTAAAGAGTGACTGATTGAGAGTCTGCATTCCAAACTGTGTCTGACCAATCTGCATCTGTGAATAAATCTGGTGGAGTTTATCCTCCCTAATTAAGTTTCGTATAGCAGGGGTAGGTATCAAAATTTCAAGAGCCATAGCTCTACCCTTTCCACTTGCTCGTGGGAGGAGAGTCTGGCACAAAACTCCTTCAAGGACAAAAGATAACTGAGTTCTTACCTGCTGCTGCTGGTGTGGAGGGAAAACATCTATTATCCTATTGATTGTCTGAACAGCAGAGTTAGTGTGGAGAGTAGCAAAAACCAAATGCCCTGTTTCAGCAACCCTAAGGGCTGTCTCTATTGTTTCTAAATCTCTAAGCTCACCCACAAGAACAACATCAGGATCTTGACGGAGAGAATACTTCAAAGCATTAGAGAAACTTTTGGTATCAGCAAAAACTTCCCTCTGATTCACTACAGACATTTTATGATTATGAATAAACTCTATCGGATCCTCAATTGTGATGATATGGTCTTTCCTTTCACTATTTATTGCATCAATCATAGTAGCAAGAGTAGTAGATTTCCCAGATCCTGTAGGACCCGTAACAAGTATCAGACCATTAGGTTTCTTTGTGAGATCCTTTACCACCGCTGGTAAATTTAGCTCTTCAAAAGTTTTTATCTGATAGGGGATAGTTCTGAAAACACCCGCAACAGCACCTTTCTGCATAAAAACATTAGCTCTAAATCTACTTATACCCTTTATCCCAAAAGAGAAATCCATCTCCATATTCTCTTCATATTTATGCTTCTGTGCATCAGTCATAACACTATAAATCAAAGTTCTTGTATCTTTTGGTGTAAGAATAGGAAATTCTGAAAGATGCTCAACTTTACCATCAACCCTGACAGCAGGAGGGATCCCAACAGTAAGGTGCAAATCTGAACCACCCATCTCTACCATGGTTTTCAGAAGATCTACAAAATTCAAACTCTTTTTCTCCTCTTCCATACTTTCCCCCTTTAATAGATGTTATAAAATTACTCTATTGTAACCCTCGATACCTCTTCCAAACTAATAAGTCCCTGATTTACTTTCATTAATCCAACCTCTCTTAATGTCTTCATTCCGTCTAACTGAGCATTATTTTTTATTTCAAGGCTTGTAGCACCTTTTGCAATAATATCTTTCATACTTTCAGTAATAGGCATAACCTCGTATAGTGCAACCCTGCCTTTACAACCTGTACCATTACAGATATCACACCCTTCACCTTTAAAAACCCTGAAAGTATCAACTTCATCTTCTTTTACCCCATATCTGAGCAAAACATCTTTAGCAACTTTAACTTCTTTCTTGCAATTTTGACATATCTTCCTTGCAAGCCTTTGTGCAACAACAAGAAGGAGGCTGTTAGAGAGGAGAAACGGCTCTATCCCCATATCCACAAGTCTTGTAACTGTCCCTGGTGCATCATTTGTGTGGAGTGTGCTTAAAACAAGGTGTCCTGTAAGAGCAGCCTTTACACCAATAGCAGCAGTCTCCAAATCCCTCATCTCACCAACAAGTATAATATCTGGATCCTGCCTTAAAAAAGATCTCAACGCAGCAGCAAATGTAAGCCCAACATTCTCACGTATCTGAACCTGATTAATCCCTTCAAGATTATACTCAACAGGATCTTCAGCAGTGGAGATATTAACATCAATTTTATTCAACTCTGACAAAGCAGAGTATAAAGTAGTAGTTTTACCAGATCCTGTAGGACCAGTAACAAGTATCATTCCGTAAGGTTTGTTTATTGCTTGATAGAATAAGTCAAGCTCCCTCTTTTCAAAACCCAAAACTTTAAGATCAAGCTGGAGATTTGATTTGTCAAGAAGCCTAAGAACAACCTTTTCCCCAAAAAGTGTAGGAAGGAAGGAAACCCTAAAATCTATCTCTTTATTTTTGTCATATTTTAACTTAATCCTGCCATCTTGGGGGAGACGCCTTTCAGCAATATTAAGATTAGACATTATCTTTAATCTTGAAACTATCGCACTCCTCATCTTCATTGGAAGTTTCATAAACTCACTCAAAACCCCATCGAGCCTATACCTTACCCTAAAACTTTTTTCAAACTGCTCTATATGAATATCGCTAACCTTCTTCTTAACAGCTTCTGTAAGTATATAGTTTACTAACTTGACAATTGGTCCTTCCTGAGTCTCTTTTTCTATTGCTCTGATATCAGCTGCAGCTACATCATCATCACTTTCACTCTCATACTCTACTGCATCAAGATTAAAATCTGAACTTATACTATCAACTGCAGATGCATTGTCAAAAATCTTATCTATAAGTATATTTATATCTTTGGATGAGGATATAACAACCTCAATATTGTATCCTGTATAAAATTTGATATCATCAATAGCCGTAATATCAGTAGGGTCATCAACAGCAAGGATAAGGGTATTGCCAAATCTGTTTATTGGGATAACATAATGCTTCTTGATCATCTCTTTTGGTATGAGCTTTATTATATCATCCCGTATCTCATATTTTGCAAGATCAACAACAGGTATCCCAAATTGTAAACTCAAAGCATTGACAAGCTCCTCTTCTGAAAGAAGTTTATTTTCAATAAGAATTTCGCCTATCCGTTTATTAGGATTTTTCTCCTGTATCTTTAATGCGGAATTAAGATCGTTTTCATATATAATGTTGTTTTTAACAAGAATTTCACCTAACTTTGAACTTTTAACCATTTGGAGCAACCTCTCTCTTTATTTCAAAAAACAGAGAATTATCAACATTTATGCCGTTCCAGAACTCAAAACTTTTGATAGCCTGATAAACAAGCATCCCCAAACCATTGATACTTCTAAAACCTAATTTTTCAGATACTCTGATAAGTGGTGTATTTAAATAAATTATATCAAAAATGCAACAAGTTTTTAATAATGATTCCCACTTTATATTAAAAGATTCACCTTTAACTCCAATAGGAGTTGCATTAATAATAATATCTGCATCTTCCAATATTAGATTCTCACTAATATCATCAATCTTTTTCCAAAAAATTACAGAGGGATTGCTGGAAACAATATCAGCTATATTATCTATTCTTCTGCTTATTATGGTAATTTTGGACACTTCCCCCAAAAGCGAGTTAACAACTGTTTTACATGTTCCTCCAGAACCCAATACAACAATATTTTTCCCTCTATGCGAAAAATTAAGCTCATTAGAGAGAGAGAATAAAAATCCATCTATATCTGTATTGGTGGCTGTAAGCTTTCCATTATCAGATCTGATAGTGTTAACTGCTCTTATCTTTTGTGACTTTTCATCCAAAATATCTGAAAGTCTGTAAGCCTCCTCTTTGTATGGGAGAGTAATGTTGACTCCACAGAAATTATCCGTTACCCTTAATAACTTTAACAAAGATGATAAATTTGAAGATATCTGCATAGGTATATAAATCGAATCAAGCTTAAAGTATTGGATAAGAAAATTTTGGATGAATGGAGAGTATGAGTGAGAGATATTACTCCCAGCAAGTGCAAAAATTTTGGTTTTTCCATTTATAGACATATTTTTATTATAAAATAAAATTTCTTTTTTTTCTATCTTTTTTTATAAAATAGGGTTCAATGACCCAATCAACCTATTATGGCTATGGGAGGCAGGAAACAGACTATTTTAAGGGTTCATTGACCCATGTAAAATAAAGAGTTCTCCTGCCTGTCCAATTTTAATGGGTAAAACTCGTTTATATAAATCTTATAACACAAATTCTTAGTTGGAGGTTGTAAAGCATAATAAAGATATATTTTTTAGCCATCAATATCAAAATTAAAATAGAAAAAGTGCCTTAAAGATGAATAAATCTTGTATATTAATTTTTTTTCATAAAACAAATTTCAATCTTTCAAAATATATTATAAACCATTGAAATCACATAATAAAACAAGATTAACAATCATGTGATTTTTTTATTTTAGATGCTTTTAAAAACTTGACTTATAGAATTTATTTTGCTATTTTCTCAAAAAATGTTGGGGGAGTTAAGTTTGCCGTATCTGAAAAAATCCTACAAAGTAATGGTTTTTTCATCGACAACAGGAAAAAGTTTTAATCTTGAGATTTCATCTCTTATTATCAAAAGTATCTCTATAATCCTTTTAGTTATATTTACATCTTCAGGATTTCTTGCATACCAATACTTTAAAAACAAATCTTACAAGAAAACCTTAAAGCAGATATCCAAAGAAAATACCACACTAAAAACTCAAGTTACCTCATTTAACACCGAATTAGACAAGCTAAAAGATCATGTCAACAAGATTAATTCTCTCGGGACAAAGCTCCGTGTCATGGCAGGACTTGAGCAACAGAAGACAAATACACTCAATGGAGTTGGTGGACCCTCATTTGAAGAGGTTAACAACTTTGTCTCACCTAATTCATTTGAAGATGACAATATCAAAAAATTACACTATGTTATTGACAAGATAAACTACGAGTTAAAACATGAAGAAGCCAACATCAAAGAGCTCTTTAAATACTACAAAGACAAAAACATAAAATTATCCTCTACCCCTTCGATATGGCCATCTAATGGTTGGGTAACATCCCCTTTCGGCTTTAGGAAAGATCCATTCACAGGTCAGAGAAGATTTCATGAAGGGCTCGATATATCCAATAGAATTGGGACACAGATACTTGCACCTGCAGATGGGGTCGTAACCTTCTCCGGTAATGATTCAGGCTATGGCTTATCAATCGAAATATCACACGGTTATGGGATATCTACCAAATATGCTCACCTTTACAAAATGTTTGTAAAAGTAGGAGATGAAGTCCAGAGAGGTGATGTTATAGCAGAGATGGGTAATACTGGACGAAGCACAGGTCCTCATCTTCACTACGAAGTCAAGGTTAAAGGTAAAAATATAGATCCTATGAATTTCATATTAGACTAATCCCTCCTAATTTTTTCTCATCTCAACAAAATTCTTTTTTAAAATCTTTTTTTATGATATATGTTTTAATCTTTTTTATTAATTTAATTTTTTAAAATAAAGTTTATATACGATAAAAGGAGCAATAGATGTTTTCTATTATAGCAAAGAAAATTTTTGGCAGTAAAAATGATAGATATCTCAAACAGATAGAACATTATATCTCTGATATCAACGCCCTTGAGTCCCAATATCTCAACTCTTCCCAAGATGAATTAAAAGCTTTTACATTTAAGTGGCTTGAATACTTTGCCAATAATAGAGATTTATCTCAGGATAAGATAGAGGATACACTTCTCGATATTCTTCCAAACGCTTTTGCAATAGTTAGGGAAGCATCAAAGAGAGTTCTAAATATGAGACATTTCGACGTTCAGCTCATTGGTGGGATCGTTCTTCATCAAGGGAAAATATCTGAAATGAAAACAGGAGAAGGGAAAACTCTTGTCGCAACTCTTCCAGCGTACCTCAATGCATTAGTTGGCAAAGGTGTCCATGTAATTACCGTAAATGATTACCTTGCCAAAAGGGACTCCGAATGGATGGGTAAAATTTACTCATACCTCGGATTAAAAGTTGGAGTAATTGTTACTAATATCTCAGACCAAGAGAGACAAGAAGCCTACAACAGCCATATTACATACGGCACAAACAATGAGTTTGGCTTCGATTATCTCAGGGATAATATGAAGTTTGATATAAAAGATTATGTTCAAAGGGAGCACTACTACGCAATAGTAGATGAAGTTGACAGTATTCTTATAGATGAAGCAAGGACTCCTCTTATCATATCAGGTCCCACAGACGAAACCACTGACAAATATGTAAAGATAAATCATATAATCAAATATCTCACAAAAGATAAAGATTTTAATATTGATGAAAAGAGCAAAACTATCTCTCTTAATGACGAAGGGGTCATAAAACTTGAAAAGATACTTGAACAGGGGAATCTCTTTGATTCATCCAATATTGAGCTTTTACATCATGTTCAGCAGGCACTGAAAGCTAATCACCTTTTTAGAAAAGATGTTGATTATGTTGTAAAAGATGGAGAAGTTATTATTGTTGATGAATTTACAGGAAGGCTTATGCCGGGCAGAAGATACAGTGACGGTCTCCATCAGGCTCTTGAAGCAAAAGAGGGGGTTACCGTTGAGAAGGAGAACCAGACTCTCGCAACTATCACATTTCAAAACTATTTCAGAATGTATAACAAGCTTGCAGGCATGACAGGGACTGCTGATACTGAATCTGTAGAGTTTAACAAAATATATTCTCTCGATGTTGTAGTCATCCCCACCAACAAACCAATGATAAGAAAAGACCATAATGACCTTATCTACAAAACAGAGAAAGAGAAATTTAAAGCTGTCATAGAGGAGATCATAACCGCTAACAAAAATGGACAGCCTACACTTGTAGGGACAATTTCAATAGAGAAATCAGAACTTTTAAGCAAAATGTTACAATCCAAAGGGGTCAAACATAATATTTTAAATGCTAAAAATCATGAAAATGAGGCTTTCATAA
Organism: Candidatus Methylomirabilis sp.; assembly: GCA_020722945.1. Classification (GTDB taxonomy): domain Bacteria; phylum DYJV01; class DYJV01; order DYJV01; family DYJV01; genus DYJV01. The sequence continues at coordinate 21,357 of DYJV01000031.1, forward strand.
TTGCTCAGGCAGGTAGAAAATCAGCAGTTACAATATCAACCAACATGGCAGGTAGAGGGACAGATATAGTCCTTGGGGGGAACCCTGAAATGCTCCTAAAACAGGAGTTTAAAGATAAAGATGTATCAGATGACCATTACAAAACAAGATTTGAAGAGTTAAAGACTTTATGCCAGAAAGAGCGAGAAGATGTAATAAAAGCTGGAGGTCTCTATGTTATAGGGACAGAAAGGCACGAAAGCAGACGTATTGACAACCAGCTAAGAGGACGTTCCGGAAGACAGGGTGACCCTGGGGCTTCAAGATTTTATGTTTCACTTGAAGATGATCTTATGAGAATATTTGGTGGAGAGCGTATCTCCAAAATTATGGACACATTGAAGCTGCCAGAGGATGAAGCAATAGAAAATAAACTAATAACAAGATCAATAGAAAATGCTCAGAAAAAGGTAGAAGAGCACAATTTTGAAATAAGGAAACATTTGATAGATTTTGACGATGTAATGAACAAGCAGCGTGATACCATATACTCTTTAAGGAGAGAGATACTCACATCAACTTCGCACAAGGATATTATGGATGAATTTATCAACTACTATTTTGATTCAATTTTCAACAAATATATTGATGAAAAGCGTCATTCAGATGAGTGGGATATAGAGGGTCTTATAAATGAGCTTGAAAAAGAACTTACAATAAAATTTACTTTTGATCCGTCTCAGATAGAAAATATTCATATAAATGATCTCAAGAAAACTATTCTCGATACAATATTTCAAGATTACAAAAACAGAGAAGATACCTACGGCAGAGAAACCATAGACAACCTTGAGAAGTTAATACTCCTTCACTCTTTAGATAATTTGTGGAAGGAGCACCTTCTCAACATAGACCTACTTAAAGAGGGTATAGGATTGAGAGGTTACGCTCACCAAGACCCTGTAAGAGTCTACCAGAAGGAATCTTTTCAACTATTTATCAATCTTTTAGAGAGTATAAAAATAACTGTTGTAAAAGATTTTTTCAGAGTAAGGATCATTACAGAAGATAATCTGACCAAATTGGAAGAGGAGACCAAGAAACAGCAGGAGATGAATTTTTTACACGGTCAGCAAATGGAACAGACCAACAAAAACAAATCAAAACCTGTGAAAAGAACTTTCCAAAAAATAGGGCGTAACGATCTTTGTCCTTGCGGCAGTGGGAAAAAATACAAAAAATGCTGCGGGGATAAGGATAATGTTCAAGAGTAAAATTGCTGTTGCTATAAGTGGTGGAGTAGATAGTTTTTACGCATTAAAAACAGCAGTAGCACATTTTCAAAATATAGAAGCTGTTTATCTGAATTTTCTCAATATAAAAGAGAATCTTCAGAGAGCAGAAAATGTTGCGTTACATTTTAATGTTCCTTTCAAAATATTTGATTGCACAGTTGAGTTTAAAAAGAGAGTTATCAACTACTTTTGTGACCAATACCTTCTTGGAAAAACTCCAAACCCATGTATAATGTGCAACAAATTCTTTAAATTTGAATATCTTCTTCAAATGTATGACAAAGTTATTTCTGGACACTATGCAAATATTTACAAGAAAGATCAGAAAATTTTTATCAAAAAAGGTCTCGATTTAGTTAAGGATCAATCTTATTTTTTAGCAAGATTAGATTCAAACTATCTTGATAGAATATATTTTCCACTTGGTGATAAATTAAAAAAAGATATAAAGGAGGAGTTTCTAAACGAATATAAAAGTTTTGGGAGTGAAGAGGAGAGTCAGGAGATATGCTTCATCCCTGATAACAACTATAAACGATTTTTAGATGAGCATTCAAAAGTAGGAGTAAAAAAGGGACCAATAAAAACAACTAATGGGAAAACAATATCTCAACATTCAGGGTTTTTTAACTTTACAATAGGACAAAGAAAAGGTCTTAATATTGCTATGGGGAAACCTTACTATGTCGTAAAGATTGACCCGATTTCAAATACAGTATTTGTTGGCCCTATTGAAGAAACTTTTAATAATAATTTTGAAATAGAAGATAGTTTATGGTATGATGATTATAAAAATTATGATGAAATAAAAGTAAAAGTAAGGTATAGAACCACCGACAAATTATGCAGGGTAGATGGAGATAAAGTCTCCCTTATAGAGCAAGAGCAATCAATTACACCAGGTCAATTAGCAGTTTTTTATCACAAAAATTTAGTAATAGGGAGTGGATGGATAAAAAATGTCAATTAAAAATAGCATACTTGAGGCTATCGGGAATACCCCTTTAGTCAAGATAAACAAACTAAATCCCTACAAAAGGACAACCATCTTAGCCAAAATAGAGGGGTTAAATCCGGGCGGGAGTGTAAAAGACAGAACCGCCTTTTATCTTATATCAAAAGCTGAAGAATCGGGTATTCTTACAAGGGATAAGATCATACTTGAACCTACAAGTGGGAATACAGGTATAGGATTTGCAATGGTTGCAGCAGTCAAAAATTATAAAACATTGATTGTTCTCCCTGAAAATGTCAGCATTGAAAGGAGACAGATATTAAAGGCTTTTGGTGCAGATATTGCTCTTTCACCTGCTTCAAAGGGGACTGACGGAGCAATTGATCTTGCAAAAGATATACTCAAAAAATATCCTGACAAGTATATAATGCTTGACCAATTTAGCAATCCCAATAATATACTTGCCCATTATGAAACAACAGGGGCAGAGATAATAGAACAGACCGGAGGAGATATAGATTTTTTTGTTGCAGGGATAGGGACATCAGGCACTCTTATGGGTGCAGGAAAACGGATCAAAGAATTTAAACCTTCTGTTCAGATAGTTGCAGTCCAACCTGTCCTCAACCATAAACAACAGGGACTCAAAAATCTCGAAGAAGCACATACTCCACCAATATTTGATAGAAGTAGGATAGACAACATAATCAATATCGAAGACAAAGAATCTTTTGAATACACCATACGCCTTGCAAAAGAGGAGGGTATCTTTGCGGGGATAAGTTCAGGTTCTGCATTAGCAGGAGCCATAAAACTTGCTTCCCAAATTGACAAAGGCACTATCGTGGTAATATTCCCTGATAGTGGGTTTAAATATCTATCTACTGAAGGATTGTTTTTATAATTATTGAGATAAAATGTCGGGAAAAGAGATAATTTCAAACAGAAAAAATATCAAACTATCAATAGAATACGACGGCACAAATTACCATGGATGGCAGATCCAGCCCAACAGAATTACTATTCAAGGATTGCTAAAAGATACTTTAGAGACAATTTTACAAGAAAAGATTAAACTTATAGGTGCAAGCAGGACAGATGCTGGTGTTCATGCAAAGGGTCAGATAGCCAATTTTCATACATTCTCATCAATCGAGTTAGACAAAATACATAAAAAGCTCAATCAACTCCTACCTGAAGATATAAGAATCACAACCATTGAATACGTAAATGAAAATTTTAATTCAAGAAAAGATTGTATAAGTAAGACCTACAAATACAATATTCTGAATAAAGAGATATCTTCACCCTTTTTTAGGAACTATGCACTACATATTAAAGAACATATAAATTTAAACCTACTAAATCAACTTTCTAAAGATATTATCGGGGAGAATAATTTCTTCTCATTTACAGGTCAGAGAGCTGCCAACAATACATCTGAGAGGAGAGTATTCGATGCATTTTGGGGACAAGAGAGCGATTTTTACTTCTTCAGCATAACAGCAAGTGGATTTTTAAAATATATGGTAAGAAGAGTAGTCGGAGCAATGCTTGCAGTAAACTCAGGTCGTGAGAATCACAACTTCATATCACTGCTGCTGAATGTCCAAGATAGAAGGAGGAGTAAATATTGTGCACCACCACACGGATTGTTTTTAGAAAAAGTAGATTACTAATCTGTTTTTGAGAGGTTAAATTATGATAAATATTGTAAAAGGATTTAAAGATATTTTACCAAAAGAGGCTGCTATACGAGGGGATATCCTTTTAAAAGCGAAGAGAATTTTTGAAAGTAATGGATTTAACGAAATAATCTTACCTATTTTGGAGAAAACAGAGCTTTTCACAAGAAGCATAGGTGAAGCTACTGATATTGTTCAGAAAGAGATGTATACCTTTACCGACAAAAATGGCGATTCCCTCTCTTTAAGACCTGAGGGGACAGCTTCTGTGGTAAGAGCATTTGTAGAGAATAACCTTTTTAATAAAAGCACTCCTCACAAATACTACTATTCAGGTCCAATGTTCAGAAGAGAGAGACCTCAAAAAGGCAGGCTAAGACAATTTTATCAACTCGGACTTGAATTTTTTGGTGAAGATTCACCACTTGCAGATGCACATATTATCTATATTTTGCACAAATTTCTTTCAGAGATCAACTTACAAAATGTAGTAATAGAGATAAATTCTGTTGGATGTGAATTTTGCAGACCCAAGTATGAAGAGGAGCTCACAAAATATTATACAAAAAACATAGATAATTTATGTGAAGATTGCTCTTCAAGATTATCCAAAAACCCTCTGAGGTTATTGGATTGTAAAAATGAAACTTGCAGCCAATTAAAAACGGATGCTCCTGTAATTGTTGAATATTTATGCAGTGAATGTTTAGAGCATCACAACAGATTAAAAGATTTTTTAAAAATATTCAATGTCAACTTCAGAGAGAACAAATTTATGGTAAGAGGGCTTGATTACTATACCAAAACAGTTTTTGAAGCGGTTTCATCAGATGGTTTAGGTTCTCAAAATGCAGTAGGAGCTGGCGGCAGATACAACAACCTTGTCGAACAGATAACAGGGAAAAAATTTCATGGTATAGGTTTTGCTTTGGGTGTAGAGAGATTGGTTTTATTGCTCAATCAGGATGAATCAGAGATTGCACCAGATTTTTTTATTGTTACTCTTGGTGAAAGTTCATTGAATATTGGAATCAAAATCTACCTCGAACTGACTCAAAAAGGGTTTAGGGGGGAATTTGATTATCAATTAAAAGGATTCAAGCATCAGCTAAAAAAAGCCGATAAATATAAAAGCAAATTTTGTATCATAATCGGTGAAAATGAAGTAAAATCAAATAAAGTAATTGTAAAAAATATGTTAACAGGTGTTCAGCAAGAGATTGCAGCAGAAAACATCGAAGGAGTGTTAAATGAACCCTATAAACTTTAACAATATAGAAAAGATACTATCGCAGCAGCAATCGGAAAAAACTTCCGTTTCCAAAAAGAGTGACACAAAATTTAGTGACATATTAAGTGCTGAGCTTGCCGCTTCCGCAACAAAAGGTGTTACTACAACAGACAATATAATGCCGCTAAACCCTCTACTTAACATAAAGAGTGCAGAAAATGATGACATATTTATAACAAAAGGTCTCGATTTATGCTCTCAGATAAACAACATTTTGTCAGATATATCAAGTGCAATAGAGGATAACAAAGATATCAAATCACTTTTTGGCAAACTAAGTCAAACATCAAAAGAGCTTAACAATATCTCTGAAAATGTAACAGATGAAAATGTAAAGAATTTAATAGATAGGGCTGTTTTTACATCAAACATCGAAATAGAGAAATATCTAAAGGGTGATTATCTCTTATAAAATGGGAAGTATCCAAAATCATAGATAGTTTGTAAAAATTGGATTCTAAATGCCCTAATTTCAAGATCATGACAAACAATTAGTTTGAACCCTCAACATACTTTGATTATTCAAAAAAATTTAGAAAGCTTATTTATACTGCAAATCGTGTAGAAAGTTTCGGAATATGTCAAGAAAGTTGGTCTCATTTTTTAAGCAACATTTTTTAGTTGTAGATAGTTCTTTTTATCAACATTGATTTTTACAATTTTTTTAGGTTATTAGCCTGTAACATTGAAACGGAAGACAAGCTCAATTTTTTTTCACTCCCATAT
>DYJV01000107.1 GCA_020722945.1 Candidatus Methylomirabilis sp.
CAAATTGCAAACTAAGCCCAAGCCTTTTTAGCTCAACAGCTATTAGATTTTCTAGTTTTTTGCCATAGTCATCAGAGTATTTGATAGTGATAGCACTTAGAAATCCATTGTCTATGATATAGCTCTTTTTATCTGAGAGCTCTTGTCGTTTTATCGATTTGTCATATTTGTTTGCAACAAGTGCAAAATATACTGCCTCGGCAAATTCTAGATACTCATATAGGCTGTTTTTACCGACTTTGAAGCCAAATGTTTTCATCTCATTGTGTATCTTTGAGATAGATATCGTAGATTTAACACTCTCTACTAATCGCTTGAGGAAGTATTTTATAGCGTGGATATTTGTCTGGTTGTATCTCTCCAAGATATCTCTAAATATCATAACATCGTAATATTCTTGTAGCACTTTTCGCTTGATTTCATCGTCATCTATTTTGACTATCTCAGGAAAACCGCCAAAACGAAGATACCGATCAAAAGCATTTATGATTTTGGCTCTATTGCTTGAGCTATTGTACTCTAACTCTATATTCATAAATGATAGATACTCTTTGAATGACAGCGGGAACACCTCAATACGATATGTCCTACCACGAAGAGCTGTGGCTATCTCACTGCCAAGAAGTTTTGCATTTGAGCCTGTAATGTATATATGCCGACTTACACTATCATCACACCGTCTGACAAATTTTTCCCAGCCATCGACCTCTTGTATCTCATCAAAGAAAAAATAGCAAGAGCCAAGCTCTTTGTCAGGATACAGCTCAAGGTAACTTTGCAGGACAATGTCCAGCTCATCACTAGCCAGAGATAGTCTCTCGTCTTCAAAATTTATATAGATTATGTTTTCTATATGTATGGTATCGGTTAGTTTTTTGATAGTATTTAGCAACAAAGATGTCTTACCAGAGCGTCTAGCTCCAGTGAGAATAACGATCTTTTCTATATCTATCGGAATTTTATAGTCACGCTCTTTTGTAAGCCTTAGAGGCTTTTTATGAAAATCAGAGATTATCTCTTTTAACACCTTTTTTTATTCATAGTGAAAATATATCATAAATCATAGCTTTCGTAAAGATGATTTTCATATATTCGTCACTTTTTTGCTTCCATAAAAAGCGAATCAGGTTTTCTTACACTTCCGTCTACTTCAATATCCAAAAGATAGCTATTAAAATTCTCAATATTGGTCTCATGAGCCGTAAGTTGCTCAATGTGGTTAAAACCAACTTCTCTAAGCAATTTGCCCAATGAAAAACTATCATACATCCACTGATGCACCTCTCCACTAAGTCTGAATCTACCAATGGACTCAAAATCATCACTGAGACACTCTCTCTTTGGGTAATTTTGATGTGATTGTCTAATAGATTTAAGTGCATTTTTTACCTCAGAGCCCAATCTTTTTATAATAAACTCTTCTTGAGGCATCGGATTTTGCTTCCAATACTCTAACATCTCTCCACCTGAATAATTTCGAACCATCTGATCAAATAACTCTATAAGTGTCCAATTGTATTTTTCTTCTGCATCTAAATTTCCATCTCTTGCCAACTCCAAAAAAGAAATATAGTTTTTTGCTAAAATCTCCAAATCTGGCACAACAACTCTTATTATCCCACCTTTTTTGAGAATACGATAGCACTCTTGCAAAAATTTTGGTGCAAAACATTTTGGGAAATGCTCCAAAACATGAGAGGAATAAACAATATCAATACTTGAATCATCAAATGGTAAAGGCTTATACAAATTGTATTTTTGAACAAACTCGCTATTTGAGTTAAAATCAAGATTTACCCAATCTTTGTGCCATCTGCTGCCACACCCTAAATTTAGCATCTTCATTTTCTATATCCAAATATATTTAGTTGATTATCAAAACCTACATAGTTAGAGATATTTTCAAATGGATGCACAGACTTAACTCCAATATGTTCGATATAATATCTAAATCCGCTCTCTTCCAAAATTTTTAAAATCTCAGAAAGGTTTTGTTTTTTATACGCAAAAGAGTGATATTCTACAAAAATATTTTCTACATTATTAAGCAAATGTTTACACTCATTTAGCACCTCATACTCTGCCCCCTCTATGTCTATTTTCAGAAAATCAACTTTTTGAGATAGATATTTACTTAGTTTTTCGGTTTTTATCTTGACTATTTTTTCTCTATCTCCAACCTCTTTTATCCTGCCTCCATCTGCACCTTCTGAGTAAAACTCAAGCTCTGCTTCATCACTCCAAAGTGCTTTATTGATAAGCTCCAACCTTTCAAAACCAAAAGAAGCAATATTGTGCTCAAGGTATCTAAAAATCTTTGGGTCAGGTTCAAAAGCTATGATTTTAGCATTTGGATAGAGTCGTTTGAAATATATAACACTCAACCCTATATTTGCTCCACAGTCTATAATCAAAGGCTCTTTTGTGTCGCTCTTAAATCGATAAATCTCAAATTCAAAGAGCTTTTTAACCAAAAAAAGGAGTGACGCTCTATCCGGAACTAAAATCTTTTTACCAAAAAGTTTTAGCTCAATCTCGGTAAATCTGGGGGTAAATTTTGCAAGAGAGTAGCTGAAGTAATCAAGGGGTAGAGATTGGTTGCTCTTAGGATAAAAATTTAACCAATACTCCGAGATTGCTTTCGTGATTTGCTTATCTTCTTTTATGTTAGCCTGAAAAATAAACTGAGTGGTCATGTTTATTTTATGATTTAAAAATAACAACTCCTCTTTTACATGAGTTGAATCATATCCGTAACCTATGTGTTTTATAAGTGGATATTTAGGATTTAAACACAATCCATTCATCTTTACTATTGAAGCTTGCCAAAAAATAGCCCAAGTGTTTAGCCTGCCGAAGTAGTTATCAACCACTTGCCGCCATCTATCATCCATAGCTCCATCAAGATTAAAGTAATGGACATCTTTGTCGCTAAAAGTTTCTATGAGTTTTTTTGGATTTTTTTCAAAATGTTTCCATGCCTTATCCCATGTGCCCCAGCCCCAACAGTTCATTATCCTCCAAAGAAATGTCTCCTCGTTTTGCTCACTAAATGCTGGATAGCTCCATGCTGAAATATGCATAACTCTTTCTTCGTTTCTATAAAATTCTAATGCCTCATTCATATATTTTAAAAAATAAGGACTCGTTACAATATCATCCTCTATCACAATAATAGTGCCGAACTTATTGACTATCTCCGTGACACCGCTAATTATATTGTCTGCAAGTCCATAGTTTTTTTCTCGCTCTATGATATGCACTGATTTAAAGCCATCTATATTTTTCAGATACTCCCGCACCTCTTTAACTTTTTCTTCTGCACCAGGTTTTGGTCCATCACTATAGATAAACAACTCACTCTCACTTGCTAACTCATTTTTTTCTAGTGCTTCTAATGTTTTGCGAGTATGTGTAGGACGATTGTAGACAAACAGAACAATTGGAGATAGATTGGTTTTCATCTTTTCACCCCTATGCATCTGACCTGGTACCAAGTGGTCTCAACCTGAGCGTACTCTATGCAAGCCTTATCAAATGCTTCTCTACCTTTTTTGCAATTTCTATGTAATTCGGAGGCCATTTATGAATATACGGTTTTGACTCTATGACTTCAAAGCCTGCTTCAGTAAAAAGATTTCCTATACACATAGGGCTCCAGCTGTACAAATGACGGTTTATATCATTTGGTTTGTACTCATATGTGATTGATTCACAAGGAACTACAAATATTATCATTCTACCATGTTTGAGTTTGTCGTAAAGGGTTTTTAATTCTGCTAACGGATGAAGAGTGTGTTCTAAAGCATTGTTTGATATTATCTTGTCTACACTATCATCTGGAATAGTACTGCAATCCTTATGTAGCTCAATACCAAATTTTATAACCGTTTCTCTAACAGCTGGGTTGGGTTCTATACCAATTTTACGTTTGCAAGTTAGGTTATTTAACAGATATCCACCACCACAACCAAAATCCAAAACAGTATCATCCTCTTCTATGTACTGATCAAATTTTGTTAGATTTGCCCAGCCCCCAAACTCTCCAATTGGTTTTTGCCAATCAAAATAATCTTTATTATAATGACTGTTGCTACACTTGTTCATTTTGACTCCTTATACATATCAATTACTATAGACATCGGTCTCGAGGGGGTTTTTACCCTATAATCATGATCAGGAGTTCTCCTTACCATACCAAGAGAGTAGTCTATAGTTTTTGTTATCGGCGTGCCGTCTATTTCATAAAAATGTAGATACTCAATAGTTCCATGAGTATAAAATTTCGTACTTTCAAGAAGTTTTCTTACGTTCTCAATCACAGGAAACCAAAGATGTCCTGGTGTCTTGTCCGTACCGCCATCAAAAGGATCGTAAACAAGATTGCCCTCAAAATCATAAAGTGATCTCTTGCGTAAAATATCGCATCGATAATCCGGCAATGAAAGCCTAAAAATTGCACCATTTTTTAAAACCCTATAAATATCATCGATGATTTGTGGCAGTAACACATATTCAATATGCTCAAAAACATCCTCTGACTGAAAAGCATCAATGCTAT
>DYJV01000108.1 GCA_020722945.1 Candidatus Methylomirabilis sp.
TAGTAGTAGTAGTAGTTTATCTTTACCTCTTTTAGGCAAATGTTCAGCAGATTTGTCAATTTTCATAAAGATCCTTTTTAAAAATTAAGTAGTAACTCGTAATTAGCAGCAATATAAAAATTACTTTTATAGACTTTACTAAACCTGACAAAGAGTAGGAGTAAATTGGCAAAACAAGATATTTAATAATAGAGAGTAAAATATAAGTTGCTGATTACGATATGAAGATTTATTATAAACCTTATCTGTTATAATTTTATTACAAGAAAAAATCAATAGCTAAAATAAAAATTTTAAAAATATTTTAATTATATTTAATCAAATCATTGTATTTTTTTATTTGACCTTAAAAGTTAAAAATGTTAATCTTTACAATATTTTTAAAATCCATTTAAGGGGCAGCCTATGTATGACCTTAGCAAAATATTTTATCCCAAAAATGTTGCAGTAATAGGTATCTCATTCACCAATGACAGACATCCTGCAAATGTGATTTACAACAAGAATCACCTCCGATACCCTGTGAATGTCTATCCGGTCAATCCCAAAGGTGGCATATTGCAGAGAGAACCTGTTTACCCATCAGTCAGAGATATCCCTGTAAATATTGACCTTGCTATTATCTGTGTAAAGGCAGAGTTTGTCCCACAAATAATCAAAGATTGTATAGATTCTAATGTTGGTGGAGCAATTGTAATTTCAGGGGGTTTTTCTGAGGTGGGAGAAGACTCTCTTCAGAAAAATATAGCAGCAATGGCAAAAGAGGCAAATTTCCCATTTATAGGTCCAAACTGTCTTGGTCTTTACAATCCAGCTAACATAGATTCTCTCTTCCTACCTGCTGAAAGAATAGTTCACCCTCCAAAGGGTGGAGTAACTCTTGTTAGCCAGAGTGGTGGAATACTGATTGATCAAATGGTTAATTTTAAAGATCAAGGTATCGGAATGTCAATAGGGGTAAGTATTGGGAACAAAGCTCTAATAAAGGAGACAGCTCTACTTGATTTTTTTGAGAACGATCCTAACACAAAAGTGATCGCATTTTACCTTGAAGGTTTTGATAAAGGTGAAGGTAGGAATTTTGTAGAGGTTGCCGAAAGATGCACCAAACCAATAACAATCATCAAATCAGGGAAAACAGCAGAGGGTAGCAAAGCGGTCAGCTCTCATACTGCTTCAATAGCAGGAGATTACAATATATTTTCCCAAGTATTAAGACAGAAAGGGATAATAGAAGCCATTGACAACAACGAATTTATATCTTTCTGTGAATCTCTATATTTTTATCAAAAGAGTATAGGTCCTAATATCGGTATCATCACAGGTAGTGGCGGACACGGTGCAATCGCAGTTGACAAATTAAAAGAGGGTGGTCTTGAAATCCCAAATATTTTAGATAGTGATAAAACAGAATTAAAAAAATTACTCTCTCCATCTATCCAAAATATAGCATCATTGTCAAACCCGATAGACCTTACAGGTAGTGCAAGTGATATAGATTTTCTTGTAACTGTTGAATATTTATCAAAAATTCAATATTTAGATGCATTAATTTTACTTTTGCTGCCTTACCTTCCCGGAATATCACTTGATTTGAGTGCAAGAATCAGTAAAATAGCCAAAGATTATTCAAAACCACTCATTGCATATATCCCAAATGTTGACAAATTTGAAATGCTCGTTGAAGGTTTTGAGATTAACAATATCCCAGTTGCTTCAACAGTAGAAAATGCTGTATCTATGGCAAAAGCACTTTATAGGAGGAGATAATGAATAGTAAAATTTTACAAATAATAGAGAAGTCAAAAGATTACGGATGGATACTCGAACCTGACGCAAAAGAGCTTCTCAAACTTTACAATTTAAAAACTACTGATTTCATATTTACCAAAAATATAGATGATGGAATAAAATTTCTCGAAAGCCACAAAAGGGGAGTAGTTTGTAAAATAGTCTCACCAAAAGTAATCCATAAATCTGAATCAGGCGGTGTAATAGTAGGTATCAAAAGTAAAGAGGAGCTTGAAAATGCTTTTGATAAGATATCAAAGATCGATGGATTTCTTGGTGTTTTGGTCGAAAATATGCTTGATAAAGGATTTGAACTTATAGCAGGTGCCAAAAATGATCTACAATTTGGTCCTATTGTCATGCTTGGTATGGGAGGCGTAAGCGTTGAGATATACAAAGACAGCTCTATACGGATGGCTCCACTTACTGATACTGATATAGATTATATGCTCACATCACTCAAATGTTACCCACTACTCAAAGGATACAGAGGTGAAAAGGGTGTAGATATTGAAAAGCTGAAAAGCACAATTAAGATATTCTCAAATATGGTAATGGAGATACGGGATCACTTTGAGTCGATAGACCTCAATCCACTTATATGCTCACCCTCTGACTGTCTCATAGCTGATGCAAGAATTATGCTTTAAAAAATACCTAAATATTTCCAAAGGGTAAGATAAATATTTTTTATAATAAAAAATTTAAAATTAATAAAAATAAATTTGACAAACATATTTTTTTTCTGTATGGGAAAGCATACTTATACTATTTTTGAAAATGATTTATTGTCCTACCACATCCAAATCAGTAAATCTAAATGAATTTCATTAATGTATTTGCAACATTAATTCAGGAGGAAAGATGGAAAGTTTTACAAAATTGGGGATCTCAGAAAAAAATACTTATCCCCTATCAAGAAAGGGATTTACAAAACCCACAGAAATACAGGAACTAACTATTCCTATACTACTAAACAAGGAGATTGATCTCATCGCACAAGCTCAGACAGGCACAGGGAAAACTGCTGCTTTTGGGCTTACCCTAATCGAAAGATTAGAAGAGAATAACATCATGCAGGCTCTCATACTTGCACCTACAAGAGAGCTGGTGGTTCAGATATGTGACGAAATCAATTCACTCAAAGGTAGTTCAAGATTGTCAATTATCCCTATATACGGGGGGCAATCTATCGATCTTCAATTTAAGAAGTTAAAAAAGGGTGTAAATATTGTTGTAGGGACACCCGGAAGAATTTTAGACCACCTCAACAGAGGGACATTAGAGCTCAACAATCTCAAATACTTCATCCTTGATGAAGCTGATGAAATGCTCAATATGGGGTTTATCGAAGATATCGAAACTATCTTTAAGCTTACTCCAGAAAAGAAGAGAGTTTTTCTATTCTCTGCCACAATGCCACATAGAATACAGAAGCTTGCAGAGCACTATATGGGGGATTACGAGTTCATAAAGACCAACACCACCATCACTACCAACCTTACCACCCAGATTTATCACGAAATAATGGAAGATGATAAATTTGAAGCTTTATGCAGGATTATCGACATTAACCCTGATTTTTACGGTTTGATCTTTTGCCAGACCAAAATTGAGGTTGACCAACTTGCCAACAAACTGATAGAGAGATCATACTCATCCGAACCTTTACACGGGGATCTTTCACAGTATCAGAGAGAGAGAACATTAGAAAAATTTAAAAAGAAATACACAAATGTTCTTGTTGCTACTGATGTTGCAGCAAGGGGGCTTGATATCAATGACCTTACACATGTTATCAATTACTCTGTTCCGCAAAATCCTGAAATTTATGTTCATAGGATCGGAAGGACAGGTAGAGCAGGGAAAACAGGCACCTCAATAACTTTTGTTACCCCATCAGATTTTAGCAAAATGGATTTCATAAAAAGAATCGTCAAATCTGAGATAAAAAGGGAAGATTTGCCACAAATAGATGATATCCTCAATCTTAAAAAAGATAAAATCACAGACAACATAAAAGAGAGACTCAACTACGACAACTCAGACTTTCATGAATGGGCAAAAGAGCTTCTTGGGATTGATACCCCAGAAGAGGTAGTAGCATCAATCCTCAAAAATGCTTACGGTAAATTTTTTGACAAGAAAAATTACAAAGAGATAAAAGCTGTCAAAGGAAAAAGAGAGCGAGTTTACTCAGAGGATAACAAAGTCAGATTATTTGTTGCAAAAGGTAAACTTGAAGGTATGACAAAGAGAAAGATAATTGATTTTATCTCTGCAAAATCTGGGACACCAGAGAGAAAATTTGAGCAGATACAACTATTTGACAATTTCTCTTTTATCACTGTTCCGGGGAAAGAAGCAGATATGATTCTTCACTCATTCAAAAATATCAAGAACAATAGCAAACCAATAATAGAAAAAGCGAAAGCAGCTACCAAAAAAGTAGATTTCTACGAAAAAAAGAAAGCTGTATAAAGAAGAGACTTTTAAAGGGGAGCTCTTAAAGTTTAAGACCTTTGAGTTCTCCTTTATTTATCTTTTACACCAAAGACTTCCAATATTCACCTCACCCCTAAACCTATAATATTATTATAACTACAAAAATAAACCAAACTATCTCATAAGATTTAGACAATCTGTTAAAGCCATAATATTATTATACAATTTCAATGTTCAAAATTTGAATT
>DYJV01000109.1 GCA_020722945.1 Candidatus Methylomirabilis sp.
ACAAATTTCTTGCGGCATTTAGTGCCATTAGGTTGTGATTAATTACGAGAGACATATTCTCCTCCTTGTTTTTATTTTCTGCTTCCTTGCTTTGAGAAATTTTTCGGATAAATAGTAAAAAACTTTAGTATAAATTTTAAAAATTTACTTCTTCCCCCTTTATTATGATAAAAAAACTTCTGTAAATGGACTTTCTGTTCTCGTAATATCTTGTAATTACATCTATTTATTTCTATTTTTTTATTTAAGAAAAAATTGTTAAAAGAGTTCCTTTTCTTTAGAGTGTAACAATATAAGAAAATTATTTGAAAAATTTTTTTATTTAATGTAATTAGAAATCTATTTTTTTTATATTACCCTTTGTAGGGGGGATATATTTTTATATGGTGTCTAATAAAATAAATCGTAGTCAAAATGGGGAGGAAGAGATGAAAGAGTATAATGTTGCTGTTGTTGGAGCAACTGGTGAAGTAGGTAAAACAATGAGAGAGATATTGGAAGAGAGAAATTTTCCAGTCAAAAATATCAAATTATTAGCATCAGAGCGTTCAGCAGGGACATCTGTTCAGTTCAAAAATCAGAGAGTTAAGGTTGAAAAGCTCACTAAAGATTCTTTTAAAAATGTTGATATTGCTTTGTTTTCCGCAGGTGGTTCAGTGAGTAAGGAGTTTGGACCTATTGCTGGAGCAGCAGGTGCTATTGTAGTTGACAATAGCAGCACATTCAGGATGGAAGAGGATATCCCACTTGTTGTTCCTGAAGTTAACCCACACGATATAAAGATGTATAAGAACAGAAATATAATTGCAAATCCTAACTGCTCTACAATACAAATGGTTGTTGCTCTAAAACCTCTTCATGACAAAGGTAAAATAAAAAGGGTAGTTGTCTCTACATATCAGGCAGTATCAGGGACAGGTCATAAAGCGATAGAGGAGCTTGCAAATCAAAATTTAGCAATATTTAATCAGAAAGAGCTTGTTAAAAAAGTCTATCCTCATCAGATAGCTTTTAACTGTCTCCCTCATATTGATGTTTTTATGGATAATGGTTACACCAAAGAGGAGATGAAGATGGTCAATGAGACCAAAAAGATCATGGGTGATCCATCTATTGAGGTTACAGCTACAACTGTCAGAGTTCCAGTTTTTTATGGTCACTCTGAAGCTGTAAATATAGAGACAGAGAGTAAGATTACAGCTGATGAGGCAAAAGAGTTACTTAAAAAGGCTGAAGGGGTTGTTTTAGTTGATGATGTCAAAAACAACCTTTACCCACTTGCAATTGATGCTGCTGGGAAAGATCCTGTTTTTGTTGGGAGAGTAAGGGAGGATTTTTCAGTTCGTAATGGATTAAATATTTGGGTAGTTGCAGATAATGTAAGAAAGGGTGCAGCTCTTAATGCTGTTCAGATAGCAGAGATACTTATCAGAGAGTATATATAATTTTTATCTGAAATAGGCTGAATGCTGAAGGGGAAGCAAGGATAAAAAAGAAACAGAAGAGAAAAATATTTAACTATTCTGCCCCTTTGCTGTGCCACTTCTCAATGATAAGGGGAGTTAAAAAAGGGTTATTAATTATTGCTATTGAGTTTAAGTAAAATTTACAATTTATAATTCAATATTTTTTGAGATTTATTTTTACTGCTCACAATAAGGTATAGGGAGTAAAAGGTTGGTTATTGCAGTTTATTTTAATGTGTTATTGCAAGGAGTGTTAGCTACGAAGGAATCTAAGTAAAAGAATTAAAATATAAGTAGTTATCCATAAATGTTTATTAGAATGGAGAGGTTTTTAAATGGGGAAGTTGTTAAACTTGTTGTTTGGTAAAAAAGAGGAGTTGACTGAGAAAAAGAGTCAAGAGCTTGCTTCTGTGAAACTTGAGTTGGCAAAGAGGGAAGTTACCAGAGAGGTTCTTCTACTATCTGAAAATTTTGAGAAAGGTTTAGAGGAGAAAAAAAAAAGTGACAATGAACTTATAGAACTTGGTAAAAAATTAGCTTGTCTCAAAAAAGAAGTAAAAGATACGAAGAGTGATACATCCTCTCTATCGATCTTTGGATACGAAAAGATAAAATCAGAGCCAAATAAAAGGGGATTATTATCCAAAATATCCTCATTAAAAGATAGACTTTCCAAATCAAGGAAAAGTTTTATTTCAAAACTTGACAGAATACTCCTTGGAAAAAAGGAGCTTGATGAGGATATAATTGAAAATATAGAGGAGTTGCTTGTTTCAAGTGATTTAGGGGTCAAAACCACTTTTGAGCTGATAGAGAAAGTTGAAGAGAGTATAAGCAGAGGTAAAATTGGAGATACCGACGAAGTCAAAGCACTCCTGAAAGATGAAATAACCTCAATACTGAATAGAAATCACACTCCTATTGTTTTTAATAAAACCCCTTTTGTGATAGTTGTTATAGGGGTCAATGGAACGGGGAAAACTACCACTATTGGTAAACTTGCCAATAAATATAAGAGTTCTGGAAAGAAAGTTTTGGTAGCTGCTGCTGATACTTTTAGGGCTGCGGCTATTGAGCAGCTTGAAGAGTGGGCAAAACGTGCAGATATTGAGATAATAAAGCAGTCCCATGGAGCCGATCCAGCTGCGGTGGTTTATGATGCTGTTAATGCTGCAAAGTCAAGGGGCGTCGATATATTACTCATTGATACTGCAGGCAGGCTTCATACAAAAGTCAATTTGATGGAGGAGCTAAAGAAAATGGTAAGGGTAGTCAAAAAGGTTATCCCTGATGCACCTCACGAAGTAATATTAGTCCTTGATGGTAATACCGGTCAAAATGCGATCAGTCAAGCAAAACAATTTAAAGAAGCTATAGATGTTACGGGGGTTATTTTGACAAAACTTGATGGCACATCAAAGGGTGGGATAGTAGTTGCTGTTAGTAACGAATTTAAACTCCCTATAAGGTATATAGGTGTTGGGGAAAAGATAGAAGACTTGAGAGAGTTTAATCCAAAAGATTTTGCTGAGGCTATATTCGGTTGAGAATACTTGCTCTTGATGTTGGCACCAAATATATAGGTATTGCTATCAGTGACGAGAGGGTTGTTATTGCTCAGCCTTACGGTTCATATACCAGACAGACACTCAAAAAAGACCTATTATATTTTGATCAGTTGGTCAAAAGTGTAGATATAGATAAAATTCTAATAGGTTATCCTTTGTATCTTGATGGGAGTGATAGCCAAATGACTCTTTTCGTTAAAAAATTTTATTATAAATTAAGGGATAGGTGGGAAGGGATAAAAGTAATCTTATGGGACGAATCACTGACAACAGAAGAGTCTGAAGAGATTATTTTTGATATCAAAAATAATAGGAGAAACTTCAAAGAGCAGAAAGATATAATTTCAGCCTGTCTAATCTTAAAATCATATATAGATAGTAATGGTGTTAATTGATAAGTATAAATCTCTCAAATATATTAAAAAATAAAAAGTATATTCTAATATTATCAGCTTCTGCCATTATCCTGATAACTCTCTTTATTGCTATTTTCTGCTATATAAAATATTTTGATGTTGTAAAGAGAGATATTATTATAGATATCCCAGATAATTCAAGTGCGAGAAAAATTTGTAGGATACTTAAAGATAATAGTGTAGTTCCAAGTGAATGTGTAATAATTTTTTTAATCAAAATTTCAGGTAGTGATAAAACTCTTAAATATGGCAGATATAAATTTTATCAAGGTATGTCTTACTTTGAGGTTTTTGATGTTATTAGAAGTGGTAAAATCATTGAGATTAAAGTTACAATCCCTGAGGGGTTTAATATCTACGATATTGGAGAGAGACTTGAAGAGCTTGGAATAGTCACTTCAAAAAATAAATTTATAGATTTTTGCACAGATAAAGATAAAGTAAAAGATTATATCAACAATGGGGTATCTCTTGAAGGTTACCTCTTTCCAGATACTTACAATTTTTATCCTAACGAACCTATCTCACGTATCGTATCAAAGATGAATAGAAATTTTAACGATAAGGTTCTTCCACTCTTTGATAATGTAACAACCATATTTGTCAATGATGCTGTTATTTTAGCCTCTATTGTCCAGAAAGAGACATCTGATATTAATGAGATGCCTCTTGTTTCATCAGTATTTTTTAACAGAATAAATTTGAAGATGAAATTGCAGAGTGACCCCACTGTGATATATGGATTGTGGCCTAATATCAATAAACCCCTTTTAAGGTCAGATCTTAATGCAGACACTCCATACAATACATACAAAATAGATGGTTTGCCACCTACACCTATATGTAATCCCGGAATTGAGGCAATAAAAGCAGTTCTTCTCCCTGCAAATAAAGATTTTTTATATTTTGTTGCAGATAATGAAGGTGGTCATATTTTTTCGAAGAAGTATAGCCAGCACCTTATAAATGTTAAAAAATCAAGAAGAGAGCGTAAAAAAGCCACCAAATAAAGGCAGGCAGA
>DYJV01000032.1:0-8384 GCA_020722945.1 Candidatus Methylomirabilis sp.
TTCTCCCTGATGGACCGATGGTAATTTTAAGATTAAAATAGCAGCTAAATCAAATCCTACTCCATACTCAACAAGTATTTATCTAAAACCCTAAACCTGTCTATCATGTATGTTTGCACTTGTCTGCAATAGGTAAAACAGATAGATAGGCGATAGTCATGTGAATTTACAGATGACTAAAAAAATTCCTCTTTTCTCTTTCTTTCAGCTGTGAACTTTCAGACATCAGCTTGTTTTACATATTCCGAAACTGCCACCATTTGTCAAGGCAATTTTTTTGAAGTTCTTAATCACTCTATATTGCAACTTTCATCTCTTTAAAATAAACACTCATTGGTGTTTTATATCCAAATCTTGAATGAAGCCTCCTGTTATTGTAGAATTCTATGTATTTTTTGATTCCTATCCTTAATTCTTTCACACTTTGATATTTATTCAAATAAATATCTTCATATTTTAATGTCCTAAAAAATCTCTCTATATTATTATCTGTCAAATCTATTTGTTTTTTTCATTACTTCTTGTCAAATCTAATAATGCATTTACAATAGTTAAAGGATGCGAAGGATTCCCGGGTATATATAAATCAACTTTAATATCTTTTAGTATGCTTCGGTTAATAGCTTTACTATCAGCAAAAAGACCACCGCTTATTGCATCTATCCCACAGAGAATAAATAGTTTAGGTTTTGGAATTGCATCGTAAGCAATACGCAAGGGCTCTGCCATGTTCTCACTTATGGGACCTGTAAGCACTATGCCATCAGCATGGCGTGGTGATGCGGTAAACTCAATTCCGTAACGGCTCATATCAAAATTAGCATTCCCGGCTGCTCCTAACTCCCATTCGCAAGAATTGTCGCCACCAGCTGATACCTGTCGTAATTTTAATGATTTTCCAAATACTGTTTTTACTTCATCTCTAATTATGCTATCATCAACTCGTATAGGATTGGTTTCACCCTCTTTAATGATTAAATCTTCGCGTAAATTTGATGCTATTCTATAATCTTGTGTGAATTTTATTTTTTCGGGAAACGCAAAAGCACATTCGCCACAAAAAGCACATTTTCCCATATCTATGCTGACAGGATTTGTGCCGATAGCACCCAAAGGGCAAATTTTAGCTAATGCTTGCTCATCAACTTTTACTGTGCTTATTTCTGGACGACCACGAAATGGTGGTCGTAATTTTACATTTCTTACATCGGGAATATATTGTTTCCCGTTATGATACATCGCTATTATTTCTTTAATCATATTTTCCCTTTTTTTTATAAATCGTGTCCGCAATAACTTAAATTATAACTTTTATTATTGATTGGAAAATCCGAAATTTCAACATTACGTAGTGACAACTCCAATGCTTTCCAATTGTGCATTGAGGGGTCTTTTATTTTGTAATGCTTTAATTTACCCAACTCATCGGTTATAGCACAATGGCAAACTTCTCCTCGCCAAGCTTCTACTAATGATATAGCAAAACTGTTTGGTTTTAGTTTAAGTTGATAATCCGGTTTTTCGTTTGGTAAAGCATCGAATGTATAATTTCCCATTAGATTTCTAATCCAAGCTATCGACTTTCTTACTTCTTTCTTTTTTAATAGAAAACGTGCAAAAACATCACCTTTTTCGCCTGTAACTGTTTCGTAAGGAAATTTTTGATAAGCAATGTTCGGATGACTTACGCGAATATCTCTTTCGATTTGAGACATACGAGCCGACAGTCCTACATTTCCTATCATTTGAGCTTGTTCGTGGCTGACAGTACCAATAAAATCAAAACGATTTTGAACGCTTGGCAAACGAAAAGTAATGTCAACCATTTCTTCAAATTGTGTTTCAAATTTTAGTAACACATTCAATAATTCTTCTTTCAATTCTTCGGTGAATGGGAAATGGCTTCCCCCAACTCTAATAAGACTTTTACCAAAACGGTTTCCGCACCAAAATTGAGTAAAATTAATAATGGCGGTTCGCAAAATACCAAAAACATTTGAGCCGAAATGATAGGCAATATCTGTACACAATGCACTAATATCCCCTGTATGAATAGCTATTCGCTCCAATTCCAAAGCCAAAGCACGTTCAATGTGTCTTTGTTCACTCAATTGCTTATCAGCAAGTGCTTCCATAGTTTGAGCAAAAGCAACTGTATGACCTATTACGGTATCTCCGGCTATATTTTCGGCTAATAAGTTGCGCTGTAAATTATTTTCTTTATCTAAAAACAGTTGCTCTATTCCACGATGTTGCCAGCCTAATTGGATTTCAAGATGTAATACCGTTTCACCATTGCAAATAAAACGAAAATGTCCGGGCTCGATAACCCCTGCATGAATAGGTCCTACACCAACTTCGTGCAATTCTTCGCTTTTTATGGAATAGAAAGGATAATCGTTTATTTGCATCTTTTGGTTGGCTCGATTATGTGCAAAACGGACAGGTTTTTGCCAAGGATGCTCGATAAAATTGATTCCAAAATTCTCGTGAATTTCTCTTTCAAATATGTGTAAGGCAAATATTTCTTTACTTAAAGAAGCAAGCTCTTGCTTTTCGTCAGATTTCAGCACATGGGACAACACTAATATATTGTGGTTTTTATCATCGCCAATAGCCATAATACATTGTAAATCCTTGCCTGTTTTATAAGCAAAATAAGTCAAACAATGATTTTCGGATTTTTTCAATAGTTCAATAACCAGCTGATAAAAATCTGTATATTTATAAACTGTAATATCTTTTAACTCAACAGATTGATTATTCTTTATTTTTAACATTTTATTTAATTCTTCCATAGTCATTAATTAAGAATTGCAATGGCATTATTGATTAAATCTACAAAAAATACCGGTGGGTTTATTCCCAAGTAAATTACCAAACTAAATAAAATAAATTGCGAAACAGTTTCAAATCTATTAGGTGTGATTTTATTCATATCATTTGGTTTTTCATCATTATTAAAAAGCATATGAAACGTGTTTTTACTAAATGAATAAATAATTAAACTGAGCAATATCAAAACAAAGATTGCAATAAGGTAATGGTTTTCTAAAAACAGAGCTTTAAAAACAAAAAACTCACTAACAAACATACCTGAAGGAGGGATAGCCAAAATAGAAATAAACCCAAAAGTTAAAGCCAACGCTCCGATTGTATTTTGTTTAAAATAGCCCGAAATATCTTTGATAAAATATGAGCCATAAAAATGATGAACCTGTCCGATTTGATAAAACAAACCTGCTTTTGCAAAAGAGTGCAGAATTAAATGTAGAATAGCAGCATAATAGCCAATGCCACCGATTCCCAATCCTAATGCAACAATACCCATGTGTTCGAGACTAGAAAAAGCAAACATACGTTTAGAATGCACAATTTTTAGCATTTGAATTGCTGACATAAAAACAGAAAGAACTCCTGAAATTATCAATACATTTTGTGCCCAATGCAAAATTGTGGTTTGGGAAATAATGGAAAAAACTCTAAAAATTCCAATAAAACCCACATTCATTAGAGTTGTAGAAATAAAAGCACTTATAGGTGGTGGTGCTGCAGTATGAGCATCAACAGCAACAGTATATAGTGGAAACAAACCCATTTTTGCACTAAATCCTGCAAGTACTAAAAGAAAAGCCATTTTGAGCCAAATAGTATCCATTTGTTGAGCAATTGTAATCAGATGAGAGATATTTAAATTAGTAATACCGCTGTTACTTGCAGTTATACTTAAAAATAATATTCCTACAAATGCTAAAGCAACACCAATAGATGAAACAAATAAATATTTCCAAGCTGCTTCAAGAGCAATTTTAGTTTTTTCAAAATAAATTAATAATGAAACAAAAAGAGTTGTAGTTTCGATACTTACCCATAAAACAGCGAGATTATTAGAAAAATATGCTGAAATCATTGCCGTAATAAGCATTATTAAATATGAGAAATACTTCGCATTTTGTTTTTCGGTAAAATTATGACGTTGTAAATACAATCTGCTATGATAGAATGTTGCAAAGCTTAGTATTGTCAATACAAAGGACAACAGCACTCCCAAACTATCATATTTAAAATAAACGTTTTCTATTTCATTGATATGCAAATATGAATAGCTACTAATTAATATCAATAATATTAAATAAATAGCTGATAATATAGCAGTTATAGTATTTTTGTTAAATAAAAAAATACTCGCACTTAGTATAATTGATAGTATAATAAATATAATGATCATTGCATTAGTCTTTTAAATTTGAAAGTTGATTAATATTATCGTTTTGGAAAGTATTGCCAATTCGGTTTACAAAAATTCCCAATACAAGTATTCCCATTACAACATCAAGAAGAATAGCCAAGTTAACCAGCATAGGCATTGCACTTCCAACAGCCAGTGATAACATAAATATTCCATTTTCAATAATGAGATAGCCTACCACATGCGAAAAAATATTTTTATGAATAATAATAAAATAAAAACCGTAAATTATTGATGCAAAAGCAACTGCAAAAAATTGAGTATGTAATTTATTATCTAAAATATTATTGCTCAAAATAAAACTTATTATAAGGGTAAGCATTACAACGATAACTGAGTAAAAGACAGGCACTGATGGTTCGTGTATGCGTTTTAAACTGTTGTGCTTTCTTACTTTGTTTAGAAACCAAGGAACGACAATTGATTTTACAACAATGGTTTCAGTAAGAATAAAGATTAAATCAAAGATTTCTATCTCATTTAAACTGGAAAAAACCATTCCGAACAATATCACACCTTGAATTACTAATAACCAAACGAATTTTTTAACTCTTTCGGCCAAAGCAAAATAAATTAAACTTATTGCATATATGATTATAAATATATAGGTCATTTTAATCCAAAATTATTTTTTGTGTAATAATTAAAGTTGTTAAAAATCCGACAACAGCAATAGCTGATAATACAATAATCCACTGCGGATTTTTATACATTTTGTTTCTTGCTTTAAAAGCTTCTAATATTCCGACTATGCAGGCAAAAGCAAATTGAATTACTAAATAACCTGCTATTTGTTCGTATATATTCCAAGTGCTTTTTATGAGAAAATTAGCAATTAAACTTCCGTAAATCGCAAATTTCAACCAAGTTGCGATATGAATCAAAGCTAAATCAAAGCCGCTGTTATCCAATACCATAACTTCGTGAACCATCGTTAATTCAAGGTGAGTTTTTGGGTCATCAACAGGCATACGTGAATTCTCTACCATAGCAATATAAAATAGCACATAAATGAATGCACTCCCTATGGCATACGATAAATTACTTCCAATATGAAAATGTGTAAATAACTTGTGAAAAGAAATATTGTTTGTAAATAGAGCTACTGAAGCGGCTAAAATAAAGAATGCAGGTTCAACTAACATAGAATAAAGTGCTTCTCTGCTAGCTCCCATTCCTTCAAAACCGCTTCCTGTATCCATAGCTGCAATAATCATCAGGAATTTACCGATTGCCAATAAATAGGCAAAGAAAACAAAGTCTCCGTGAAAAGATAACAGTCCGGCTTTCCCGTCAAAAGGAATAAAAAAGGCAGCCAATAATACAGATGAAAAATATACTATTGGTGCTATCTTAAAAATTAGGCTTGTTGTTGAGCTATAAACTGCACCTTTCTTAAACAAACGAATTACATCGTAAAGCGGTTGTAATATCGAAGGCATTTTACGAGCTGCAATTTTTGCTTTTGTTTTTGTTATTATTCCAACAAAAAATAGTGCAGATATAAGTATTAAGAATAAACTAATCATATCAAATTAAAGTAGGTTAGTAACCCGATTATAATGATAAATGCAAGAGCATAAAGCAGATAATCTTGTATTTTACCTGTTTGGAAAACAGCAATTTTTTCAAAAAAATTAAGCGTTTTATTTAAGGGTATGGTAACTAAATAATCTTCAAAAATATCGCTTGAATGTGTTTCAAAGCTTCTTTTTTTCGGAAAAATTTCAGCAATATCAAAATTTTCATATTTTTTTCTAACATTAACTATTTTTGACGACAGTTGAACAAAATTATCAGCATAAGAAGTAGCTGTATATTGATGCAATGCAGGATTTGCTCCGGTATATCCACAGCCCCAGGTGTCATTTTCTGAAATTTGATGTCGCTTTTGCTGCCATGCTCTGAGTAACCATAGAATTCCTATTATTGAAATAAAAATTCCTGATGAAAGACTTATTTTATTCAAAACGGGAGTCATTTCGTAAAGTATTAATGCGTTTTCGGTAAAAATAGCCACAACATTCATCAGTGGCTCAACAATTATAAAAGACCCCAATCCGATAAGAAGAATTAAAAAGCCTATCATAAAATCAGGAATAATCATTACCGGTTCTACTTCGGTAACATTTTTTGTTTTGTCACTTCGACCTGTTCCAAGGAAAATGATGCTAAAAACCTTGGTGAAGCAAAATATTGCTAAACCCCCAATAATGGCTAAACCTGAAAAAGAGAAAAGCAAAATAATATCCATAAATAAACTTCCTGCCTGTAATGATTTAAACATTCCTGAATAGATTAAAAATTCAGAAATAAATCCGTTAAAAGGTGGTAGTCCGCTGATGGCAAGTGCTCCCAGTAAGAAAAACAGAGCTGTTTTTGGCATCTTTTTGATAAGTCCTCCTAATTGCTCAATGTTTCTTGTGTGAGTTTGTTTATAAACTGAACCTGCGGTGTAAAAAAGTAATGATTTAAACAGAGAATGATTTAAAATGTGTAAAATTCCACCTCCAAAACCAAGAACTGCTAATACAGGCATATTTTCTGCCAAACCAATTACACCCAATCCAATACCAATCCCAATAATTCCAATATTTTCAATACTGTGATAAGCTAAAAGTTTTTTCACATCGTGCTGAACAATGGCAAGTGAAACTCCAATAATTCCTGACACTAACGATATTATTAGAATAAATAAACCTATTCCGAATAAATCTTCATGGATATAGCTAATCACTCTGAGTATTCCGTAAATGCCCATTTTTATCATCACACCGCTCATTACTCCCGAAACGTGAGAAGGTGCGGCAGGGTGGGCATGTGGTAACCATGAGTGCAATGGTATAAATCCGGCTTTTATTCCAAATCCAATAAAAAACAGTAGAAATAATGGAAATGGATTTTTAGAAGAAAAATAAACTGATAAACTATCAAAACTAAACGCTGATTGAGTTTGAATGTAAACTATAATAAAGGCTATCATTAAAAATACCACCCCTATATGCATTTGGATAAGGTATTTTAGTCCAATTTTAACTGTTTCTTTTTTCTCAGATTCAAAAATCACTAAAAAGAAAGATACTAAAGACATAATTTCCCAAACAATCAGAAAGGCTAAGGCATCTCTTATCATCACCACCAATAGCATGGAAATATGCAGCCATAAAAAATTAAAGTAATGGAAGGCTATTTCTGTAGTATTTTTTTTTGGCAAATAAGGTTCAAGGTAGCCTTTAGCATAAAGCAATCCGGTAAACGAAGTAAAATTGATAACGAAAATAAAAAATGCCGATAGTTTATCTATTTTTAATGAAACAGAATTTCCTAATAAATTAATAAAAGGAAGTTCTAATATATTACCTGTTGTAAAGGCTTTTATTGCCCAAAATGAAGTAATACCTATAATACCAATCTGTAACAATAGGCTAATATTATTCTGATGTTGTTTTGGCAACAAGAATAATATTATTGTTGAAATAATTATGATTTGTAAAATAATAATTGTCATATCTTATTTGTTTTTATGTGTGCTAACATCTGTGTATACGCATTGTGTATATATTTACCCTTTATATCTGCAACTGTCATAATTTCCCTGTTTTTGTTAAATTATCTAACGGACTGCCCTGTCTGCCGATAGGTAGATATTTTATCCAGCCCTTTTTTTGTTATATGTGTGTATATTTTAGTTGTTTTTGAATTTGCATGTCCAAGCAATTTTTTTAATATCTTAAATTTATTCCTCGTTCCAAAAGATGTGTTGCAAAGCTGTGTCTAAGGGTGTGAACTGTTGCATGTTTCTTTACCATTAAAATAATCTAAAAAATTTCTAAAAGCCTTGATGTAGTTTATTTGAGTATTAATGCTGTATCGTTTTAGTTTGAGTATTTTGATGTAATCAGCAATAATCTCTTCCACTATAACTCCTTTAATGCCCTAAAGGATTTTTTGACTATACTTTTTAATAAAAAATGTCAATAATATATTTTCTGTTATCAGAAAAAGAGTTTCGGTAATGAAATAAGAGTATTGCATAAATCATTCATTAGTTTAACAAATTTAGAAATCTCTTGCTCCCAACCATTGTAGTTTCGAAGCTGATGACCTGTCTTTCTGGGGGGCAGGCGGGGTGGTC
>DYJV01000032.1:8484-26510 GCA_020722945.1 Candidatus Methylomirabilis sp.
GGCGGGGTGGTCGTTCTTTTCTCTATCTTTTTGTTTTTATTTCTTTCTTCTTTTTTTATTTTTAATTTTTATTTTTCTCCCAGTCTTTAGCCCGGTGGCTGAGTTGTATCGAAGCGCGTCACTCTGTTTGTTGGAATAGACAAAAATATAGTTTGTAATTATAATTTAAATTTTGACAATTAAAATTGAATCACTACCTACTATTGAATGATTTTTTAAAATTAATCCTTTACACATACAGCTTCTATCTCAATTTCAGCACCCTTAGGTAAATTACTGACTTCAACAACAGCACGGCTCGGTTTATATTCTTTAAAAAATTTAGAGTAAACATTATTAACTTTCTCAAAATTTCCTATATTTTTTAGAAAAACAGTAACTTTTGCTACATTTTTCAAATCAAAGCCAGCATCAGTGATTATGTTACTGAGATTGTTCAATACCAATTCTGTTAACTTTTCGATACTTCCTGTCTGCAATATCCCTGTTGCAGGGTCAATAGGTATCTGTCCAGAGATAAAAAGGATATTCCCAGCCTTTACAGCTTGACTGTATGGACCTATTGCTTTTGGAGCTCTATCAGTATTAAAGTATTCCATACTACCTCCTTGAAATTTTTAAATTTTGAGAGCCTCAAATAAATTCAGAATGAAAAGAATTCGTTTATTTTCTACTTTCTCTCTCTTTTTAACTTTCCCAAAGTCTACGGTTACTCTTGGTAGATGATGGGAGTGTTGATGGACAATTAACATTAAACATTCAACCATCAAATATTTATTTTTTACTATTTCTGTTTACTTTCATCTCTCTCATGGTTTTATAACTCTGATAAAATCTATTAAAGTGGGATATTTCCAAATTTTATATCTCTTTTCCTTTTTGCTTTATTTTTTAGAAGCTGATAACTGTTTATAACAACTCCCCTCATTTCTCCCGGTTCGATAATATCCTCAACATATGTTACATCTGAAGCAAAAGCAAATGTATCAGAATAATGCTCTTTATACTCTTTTACTTTTTGAATTTTAAAAGTTTTTTTATCATCAGCGTTATTGATCTCATCTTTATAAAAAAGGTTAACAGCCTGCTCTGCTCCCATTGCACCTATCTCAGCGTAAGGTAAGGCAAAAACCATATCTGTCCCAAATCCGGGGAGGACACCCATCCCAAGTGCTGCACCACCATAAACTTTTCTGATTAGTATTGCTATTTTGGGAACATCAGCTTCAGAAAGTGCATAAAGAGTCTTTGCACCATGTCTTATAATAGCGTTGTGTTCTTGATCTTTTCCGGGTAGATACCCTGGAGTATCAACAAGGAGGAGGATAGGAATATTAAAATTGTTGCAAAATCTTATGAATCTTGCCTGTTTCCAAGAGCTATTTATAGTCATACATCCCGCTTTTTCAATAGGTTGATTTGCAACTATTCCGAATGGGTGCCCATTAAATCTTGCAAAGCCTGTTATTATCTCCTTTGCATATTCAGGTTTCACTTCGAAAAAATCTCCATTGTCAACTATTTCATAGATGACTCTTTTCATATCGTAAGGTTTGGATGGATCGTAAGGGATAATATCTTCAATTTTATCATTTAATCTATTAAAATCATCACATTCTGCCAAAATAGGTGGATTTTGGTAACAGTTTGATGGTAAAAATGACAATAATTTTTTTATGTTATCAAAGCAGAGCACTTCATTTTCAAACCTCAAATCAGCAACACCTGTTTTCTGTGTATGAACTTTGGAACTTCCTAAATCTTCCATACTAATCTTTTCTCCAGTAACAGACTCAATCACTTTTGGACCTGTAATAAACATATGAGATATATTGTCAACCATAAAGATAAAATCTGTCAAAGCTGGTGAGTAGACTGAACCACCTGTGCAATTTCCAAGTATTGCTGAAATCTGTGGGATTACCCCTGATGCTTTTGTATTCATATAAAATACCACACCAGCATGCTTCTCATCACTAACTCTATAAGGGTCATCACTTCCTGCAAGTTCAGGTCTTAAAACTCTTGCACCGGGTGAGTCATTTAACCCGATAATTGGAACTTGAAATTTAAGTGCAAACTCATAAATTTTGTATAATTTTTTACCATGGAAGTAACCTTGTGAGGCGCCAAGGACAGTTACATCATGAGCAAAAGCACAGACCCTTCTTCCATTTACAAGCCCATGTCCAATAACAATTCCATCACCTGCTGCACCAATTTTATGCTTTACAAGCATATTAAATTCTTGAAAAGTCCCTTCATCAAAGAGAGCATTTATCCTCTCCCTTGCAGTGAGTTTCCCCTTGGCATGCTCCTTATCTATCTTATCTTTTCCTCCACCATCTTTTGCAACTCTCTTTATATCTCTTAATCTCTCTATTTTTTCATTCATTTGTAACTCCTTTTAAAATAATCTCTGTAAAATAATTTGCGAGTTGTTCAACCGTTATCCCTTTATTATCTTTAAACCAATTGATAGTGTAATGAACCATTCCAAAAAATGCAAAAGAGACAACGGGTAGCGGTATATCTTTTAGTTTACCCTCACTCTTCATCTCTTTTAAAATATCGTATATCAGATCTACATATTTCTTCTCTTTATCTATCAGAATTTTTTTGTAATCACTGTTGAGAAACTGTATATCATTAACGAGAAGTATAAGGTTGTCTTGATTTCCGATATAATATTTGGAGTAGAAATTAATAATTTCAGTAAATTTCTCTAATATAGTGATATTTTTGCTTTTTATCTTCTCTATACTCACGAAAGCTTTATCCATTGCACTATTCATAATTTCAAAGAGTATCTCTTCTTTATTTTTGAAGTAGTGGTATATTGTAGCTTTGGTGATACCTGTATTTGCAGCTATCTCTCTCATTGATGAAGCAGTGTAACCCTTCTTTGCAAAGAGTTTTGAAGCCTGAAGGAGAATTTCTGAATATTTGTTGTTATCCATTTGAACCTCTTTAATACATTGCGTTTATATCAAGTAACTCTTTGCCAATGGTCAGTTCGTGCATCTCCCGTGTTCCTCCAAGAATATTGCTCAATATTGAATCGAGATAATGGTGAGCAACAGGATACTCGTCTGAACAGCCGTATGCTCCAAAAATTCTTATAGCTTCTGTTGATGCGTCAACTGCAAGCTCAGTTGATAATAATTTGGCGGCTGAAAGCTCTTTTGCATGTGGAAGTTTCTTATCTTTAAGTGATGCTGCGTAATAAACTTGAAGTCTTGCAGAGGATAGTCTGATATAAAGTCTTGCAATTTTACTCTGGATCATCTGAAATCCTGCAAGGGGTTTCCCAAACTGTTTTCTCTCTTTGGAGTATTTGATTGCAGCATCGAGGCAGCTTTGAGCTATGCCAATTCCACCTGCTGACAAAAATAGCCTTGCAGTATCAATACCTATAAGAGCATTCTGGAGTCCTCTACCAATCTCTCCAATCATGTTCCCCTTTGGAACCTTACAATTTGAAAAATATAGGGTTGCAACATCTCCGGCTCTATCACC
The DNA here is from genome assembly GCA_020722945.1 of Candidatus Methylomirabilis sp. Taxonomy (GTDB): domain Bacteria; phylum DYJV01; class DYJV01; order DYJV01; family DYJV01; genus DYJV01. The sequence continues at coordinate 12,004 of DYJV01000032.1, forward strand.
TATCAGATCACTTCTCTTTGAAGAAAATCCTTCACAATTTTTATCAAGATAGAGTAAAGCCATCCCTTTAGGTCCCAGATTTTTATCTGTTTGGACAAGAACAATTATAGTATCTGCTATTCCGCCGGCACTTATAAAATTTTTAGTGCCGTTGATAACCCAATGTTCACCGTCAAGCTCTGCTTTGCACTCTATTGATCTTGCATCACTTCCAGCATTTGGTTCAACAGTGGCTACTGCAATTACCTTCTCCCCTTTACATAAAGGAGTAAGAAGTTTCTGCTTCTGATCTTCATTGGCAACTTTAAGCAATATTGTGCCTGCAAGTATTCCATGCCCGATAGAGATTAATGTTTGAGTCCAACTTGCTATACTAAGCTGCTCCCACAAAACAACTGCTGAAAGGTAATCCATACCAGCTCCTCCATACTCTTTTGGAATATGTATCCCTATAAAACCGAGATTTGCCATTTTTTGTATCAGATCAAAATTTACCTCCCTCCTATTTTCAAAATCTTTTAGGTAAGGGGTCATCTCCTTTTCAGCAAATCTTCTCCCAATCTCTTGAAGCATCTTCTGCTCTTCATTTAATTCAAAATCCATCTTCCGCTCCTATTTAAAATTTTTAATATTTATGGGTTATTTGCAGGTCATTCGTAAAAGTTTTAATTTTAGATGCTGCTTTTTAACTCATCTCTTAATTTGAATTTAAGGATTTTTCCACTTGCATTAAGTGGTAAACTCTCTCTAAAAATAATTTTTTTAGGTATTTTGTAACCAGCAATATAATTTCTGCAGAAATTTTTAATATCATTATCTGTTATCAAACTCCCCTCTCTCTTTACAACAGCGGCAGCAACTATCTCACCCCACGTTTCATCAGGCAAGCCTACAACTGCTGCCTGCGAGATATCTTTGTGCATATAAAGGATATTTTCAACTTCCGTGGGATAAACATTTTCCCCACCTGTAATAATCATATCTTTTTTCCTATCAACAATATAGATAAAACCATCTTCATCAACTTTACATAAATCGAGTGGATAATACCATCCATTTCTGTAAACTTTTTTTGTTTCATCCTCTTTTTTCCAGTATCCAAGAGTGTTTCCAAGACTCTTTATCTTTATTTCTCCAATCTCACCTGGGGCAACAGGATTGTCATTGTCATCTACAACAACTGTTACAGTATCAACAGCACTCTTGCCAACTGAACCGAGTATTTTAATGTTACCCTTTTTCAAATGTTCATCTATCCATTCAAGTTTGAGAAGATTAGTGGTGCCTACCGTTTCAGTGGTTCCAAAGAGATGAATAAAGATATTTCCAAATTTCTCTATAGCTTTCTTATATACAGCAACTTTAACTCCTGCACCTGCAAAGAAAACTTTTTTTAATGATGATAGAGAGTAGTTATCACGATTTGGATAGTCGACTATAAATTGTAACATAGGAGTTGCCAACATCCCTGTGGTGACTTTATATTTATCAACAAGCTGAAAAAATAAACCGGGGTCAAACTTGGGCATTACTACTGATCCTGTCCCACTATATACTGCATTTAAAAGAGTTACTTCACCTGTTGCGTGGAATAGTGGGGAAGCTATAATATTAAAATCATCCTCCACCATTTTAAGCTCTGTGGTCAGACATCTCCCTGCATGATAAAAATTGAGGTGTGTAACCATACACCCTTTTGGAGTCCCTGTTGTTCCACTTGTATACATAAGTGCAGTAAGATCATCCTCAAAAATTTCAATATTGGGAAAATCTCCACTACTTTTTTTGATCATATCTTCGTAAAAGTGAAAATTTGTGGGAGTGTGAGCTTTATCCCCAATATAGATAAAATATTTGATAAAATTAAGCTCCCTGCTGATCTCTTTGTAATGATTAATAAAATCTTCACTTATCATCAAAGCAGAGACTTCGGCATCTTTAAGAATTGTAAGCATTTCAAGTGGAGCAAGTCTGTAATTTAACATTACCATGACAAGTCCTGCATTTGAGATAGAAAAGTAGCTCTCGCAACCCTCGATACTATTAAAACTTATAATTCCAACCCTTTCACCTTTTTTAAGTCCCAAAGAGATAAGAGCATTGCTCATGCGGTTGACTCTGTCAACAAACTCTCTGTATGTGTATCTTCTACTCCCTTCAATGAGGGCAATCTTACCGCTGCTTCTGTCAAGAGTTTTAAGAAGCATTGTTCTTAAAGTTGAAATAGTTTTCATTAAATCCCCCTACTGTTTTATCTAAATCTACCGAACGGTTGGTAAATAATATTTTTTATTTTATTTGTCAATAGAAATTTTGGTGGTATCTGATTTTTAGTGGTAGTGTTGTGGTATAATCAATTTTTAGAAATAGTAAAATAAAGAGTATAATAAACAGAGGATAACTATGAATAGTGAACTTGTCTTCCAACAGGCAGACTTTTATTTATTATGGTTCTTGGGCTACAAGAACTTTGGCTCTGCCTGTGTGTTCTACCTATGCCTTCCATACGCAAATAAGGGATAAGAAAATAGGAACTCAAATCAATAGAGTTTGATTTGAGTAAAGATTTAGGTTTGAAATAACCTGCCTACTGTATAACTATGCAATGTGCCTGTCTGTATAGGCAGATTTTAATAAGTTCCTACATAGGTAAAATGATTTTGAATTATCTAATAATATCATTTGTCATAATAATTTTTGACAAATTAAAAGTTATCAATACATATTAGAAGGTGAAATGTTCTTTTTTAAAGTGTTTGCTCTTTTCCAAAAGGTTTGAACATTAAAATCATAGATGGAAGGAGTAGGAGATTTACTATCAAAGCTATGACCATAGCAAGACCTGTAAGTAGCCCAAAATAGATTGTAGGAATAAAATTTGAAAATACAAGTATCGAGAAACCAGCAGTAATTACGATGGTGGTATAAAGCATGGCATAGGCAACACTTTTTCCACAGATCAGGATAGATCCTCTGTAGCTTCTACTTCTATGAAATTCCTCTCTGAATCTATGAACATAATGTATAGCATCATCAACTGCTATACCCATACTTATTGCTGCTATGGTAATTGTCATCATATCGAGAGGTATTCCTGCCCATCCCATAAATCCAAGGAAGAAGATTATTGGGATAACATTGGGAAAAATAGTAACAAGTGCTATTTTCCAAGATTTAAAAAGTATCATAAACATCAGCATAAGGAGAAGAGCAGTAAGCCCAAGTGTAAGTATCTGAGATTCAAAAAGACTTTGGAGGATGTTGTTGTATAGGACAAATATCCCTGTAATATTAAACATATCCCTCTTTATACCTACTTTATTTTCAAGACCATCTTTCATACTCTTCAAAAGATCATTTCTCCTGAGGTCTTTATCAGAATCTTTTACTCTGCCGGTTATATGTGCTTCATTATCTTTGATAGAAATATATGGGTCAATTATAAGACTTCTCTCCTTTTCAGGTAACTGCTTATAAAAAACTGCAAGTTCAAAGTTGTCAAGTTTCCTTCCATCATTAAACTTTTCTGCAATTTTCATAATAGTTTCAAGTGATAAAACTTTTCCTACATGGGGAAGAGCAGAAAGGTAATCATCAACTTTTTTTATGAGCTCTAACTTATTTGTGGTGAGCCAATACTCAGGATTGCTATCATCAGATTCATCAAACTCTTTGAAGAGAGAATCATCATCCTCTTTTATCTCTTTTGTAGCTTTCTTCTCCTCAGGAAAATTTACAACAACATCAAATGAAGTTGTTCCACCAAGATTCTGATCGATAAATTTAAGACCTTTATAAATTTCGGTGGTATGTTTGAAGTAATCTATAAAACTATTCTCTACTTTGAGCTTCGAAAAACCAATAACACTTATGATAACAATTATTAAGCTTATATAAATAATCTTTTTGGTATGATCTAAAATGAGGTGTGGAAGCTTTGGCATCAGATCAATGTTAGAGGAAGAGCCACTCTTTGTGACAATTCTATTTTTAAAGAGTGAAATAGATGCAGGGAAAAATATGAAGGTAACAATCATTGAAACAATAAGCCCTATGCTCATCATCCATCCAAATGTCCTTACAGGTTTAAGATCACATAAAACAAGGGAAGAGAATCCGGCAATAGTTGTAAGAGTAGTGTAAACACAAGGGATAAACCTATCTTTTACTGTCTCTCTTACGAGAGTTATATTTTTGTATGAGGGGTATTGCTGCTCTATCTCTTGATATTTTACAATAAGGTGTATGGCGATTGACATAGTAAGTATTAGTTGAAGTGATACAAAATTTGATGATATGACAGTAACTTTCCAGTCAAAAAGACCAAGTATTCCAATCATTATAATAACAGATAAAAAGCATGAGATAGCAGGGAAAAGCACCCAGACTACATTTCTAAATGAGATAAAGAGTGTTATGATTATAAAGAGAAAAACCCCTATTCCAAAAATATCGAGATCACTCTTTATAAAGCCTATGAGATCATCTGCTATAAGTGGGATTCCACCAAGTATAATATCAGCATTTTTCTCATATTTTTTGACTATAGAGCGAATTTTTAGTATATTTTGATGAGTCTGGTCGTTTATCTGGTCAACAGCTCCCCTGATATCTTTTTTAAGCTTTTTATACTCCTCTTTCTCATATTGAGATAAAGAACCTTTACGCATTTTATCTTGAAAAGCATCCTGCTTCTCAACAAGCTCGGAGTATTTTGTGTGAGGTTTGAGGATTACTTGGATGGCAGTTGCTTTTAGGTCGGGGCTTACAATTAAATTTTGGTATAATGGGCTTGTTTTTAATTCATCCTTTACAAAATCGATGTTAACACCTTCTGTTTCAAGTGTAATAAATTTGTCAACAGATGATTTTGAGTTTTTAGATTCTGTTTTGTATGTGGTATCAAAAAGTGGGATATCAAGGATGGTTGTGACAGTTTCAAAATCTTCAATACTTTTAAGCTCATCTCTTAATTTACTTATATCAGCAAGGGTCTGTTTGGAGAATAAATCTCCACTGTATGGCCTGTATGTTATTACTATAAAGTCTTTTGATTGGTATTTTTTGGAGATAGAACGGTAATAACTAAGCTCTCTATCATTTTCGTTAAGAAGAGTTTCAGAAGATGCATCGATTCTAAAATTTTTTGCATGATATGCAAAAAATCCAATTATGATAAAAAAGATAAGTATAGTAATGAGAGGATGCTTCAAAATAACTTTATCAAAAATATTTATAGCCTTTAAATACCTTAAAATAGTAAACTCCTCCTATAAAATATATAATAGATTCTAAACTTTTACGAAAAGGGAGTAAATAAAAGGGAGTAGATTAAGTGTAATTATTGGTTGTTATCCTCTAATTTCTTAAATAAATCTTTTATTGAACCTTTATTTAAAATATCGGCAAATTGAGATTTGTAAGTTTTAACTATACTTATACCCTCTGTTTCAACATCGTATATTTTCCAGTCATTAGGAGAATTCCACAATTTGAATAGGACATTGAAGTTTTTATCTTTTGAAGTAAAAACAGATGGAACATATATTAACTTTGGTCCTTTCTCAATAGGGGGGCTGTATTGCACCTTGATGTTGTCAATTGATAATCTGTTGAGATAAACAAGCTTGATACGTTTTTTGAAGAGTTCTGAAAAATCTTTTCTCTCTGAATCAGATAATTTTTTCCAATACTCTTCACCAAGAGCAAGTTTTGACATAGTATAAAAATCAAAAAGTGGTGCAGCTATTGTGAATATTTTGTCTTTTTTAGCCTGTTCTTGTAAATTTTTATCATTAATAACTGATAAAACAGTATTAATCTGGTTTTTGACAAGATTTTCAACATACTCTTTTGAATCAGCCGCAGCATACAACGGCATAATAAAAATGATAAGATAAAAAAGTAAAAAAATGGTTTTCTTTTTCATATCTACCTCACGATGTCTTCAGCTCTATACTGCTCATAAAGATCCCTAAAATATAGATAGTAATCTAATGATTCTGCTTTCATTTTTTCATACTCACCAATATAGAAAGTATTTTTGTTGATCTTTTCAAAAACATTTAGACCAACCACTATCCACATATTGGGAATGTAGGTTATAGGATTAAGGAAAATATCACTTACAAATCCAACACTATCTCTCAAGTTGGATTGCCCTATAAATGGCCAATCTATATGGAAAATGGGACCAATGTTGTAAAACCCTAAAGTTTGTCCTGTATCTTCTCTATAAGGTTTGAGTTTAAAACACTCTTCAGCAGGATCATTAAATCCAACAAGACCTATTGTGCTATTGACAACAAAGCGAAGCAATTCAACACCAGCTTTGTCGAGTTTTAGTTGTAAAATATTATTGATAAATCTTATAGGGAATTTGATGTTATTGAAGAAGTTATCAAAAGATGTTCTTGGCTCTTCAGGAACTACCATAGAATAGAACTCTGATGATGGTTCTAATGCGTAAAGATATAATCTGTCATTTACAGATGTAATAAATCTGTTGTAAGGTTGAATAGGGTCAGCAACAGTAACATTACGAACAAAATCCTCTTCTGGCAGACTTAGATTGCTTTGAGTATCTTTGGCTGAAACAGAGGATACCATCAGAAATGTAGCTGATAGTAGAGTAAAAAATATCATAATAAATGATCTCACATTAAACATAATATCCCCTCCTTGAAGAGATAAACTCTAAATAGGTATACAAAAAAAAATTTCATAGTTATCTATTAGCAAATTTTTAATTTAATTACAACTATCTATTTAGATACGTTATAACAATTTTAAGTATAAAATATTAGAACAGAAAAAGCAAGGTAAAAATCGGAGTGAGAGGATTTGAACCTCCGGCCCCCTGAACCCCATTCAGGTGCGCTGCCAGTCTGCGCTACACTCCGAGGTCTTCATAATCCCTTTTATTTTATTTAACTCAGATATGATATATTTAATATCAAGTTTCTTGCGCCTCTTGAGTATTTTTTTTGCTCCTTCAAGAGTATATTTCTTTTCGTAGAGCAATTTCTTGATTTGTATAAATTTTATAATATCTTTCTTCTGATATTTACGATGTTTATTACCACTTTTAAAAGGTTTAAATAAAAACTCTTTCTCCCAATATCTCAAAACATGAGCTTCTACACCTACCATACTTACAACTTCGGCTATTTTGTAAAAATACTTATCGGGTTTATCCGAGAAAATTTCATTATCAATTGTTAATTTCATCTTTTAACAATTTACTAGGTCTAAAAGTTACTACTCTTCTTTCAGATATAGTTATTGTTTCACCTGTTTGAGGATTTCTACCCTTACGAGTCTTCTTATTTTTAACCGTAAAAGACCCAAATGAGGATATTTTGAGATTTTCCCCATTAATTAAGGCATCTTTTAAAATATCAAATAGGGACTCAACCAAATCAAAACATTCCTTTTTAGTCAAACCCAATCTCTCATAAATTTTTTCTACTAATTCAGCTTTTGTCATTAATCACCTCTCTATTTTATCTTATTTCAATTTGATAATCATTTTTTAATTTTAAAATTATTTTATCTATAATTTTATTTATATGCTCAGTTTTTAATGTGCCCTTTTTATCTCTGAATATCATTTTGTAACCGATACTTTTCTTGCCTGATTCTATATTTTTACCTTTGTAAAGATCAAAGACAAAAACATTTTCGAGTAGATCACGAGCTTCTCCCTTAAATACAGTAATGATATCTTCACTTGGTATTCCATCATCAGCAAGGAGAGCCAAATCTCTCTCAACAGATGGGAATTTGGGTAGTTCGTTAAATCGCTTATCAAAAGATATTAAATTAAAGATATTCTCTAAATTTATTGAAAAAGCAAAGATAGGGGAAGGTGATTCAATCCCTGCTTTATCAATATATTCAGGTGTTACTTCACCAAAAAAACCGAGTTCACTATCCCCTGAATAGAGGACAGCAGCATTATTGGAATTTAGAAAGTTGAATTGACGGTCAGCTTTTACAAACTTTATATCTTTGATATTGAAAGATTTTAAAAATAACTCAGTAATACCTTTTAGATCAAAAAAATCGAAATCACGTGAATTGCTGCACCAATTGGGTGATGAATATTTTCCAACTGCTACTGCTGATAATGTAAATATTTCATTAACTTTTGTGTCTCTTCTCTCGTCACTAAAAAAAATTTTTCCTATTTCAAAAAATTTAAGGTTAATATTTTTTTGATTGAAATTATCTTTTATATTTCTCAATAAACCGGGAAGTATCGAGCATCTTAAAACTTCAAGTTCTGTAGTGAGTGGATTGAGGAGTTTTGTTTCCCTTCTCTTTTCATAATTAAAGAGAGAATTTTCATAAGAACCTATAAATGAGTAGTTGATGGCTTCACTAAACCCTAAATGTATAAAAAACAATTTGATATCATTAATAAATTTGTCGAAGGTGTATTTGTATTCAGGATAAACATTTGATGATGGGAGCACTTCTACTATTTTATCGTAGCCGTAAACCCTCAGTATCTCCTCTATCAAGTCTATTTCTCTGCTTACATCGTTTCTAAAAGATGGGACAGTAACGGTAAATTTGTCTATCTGATCTTCTATCTTTTTAAAACCAAGGTTGTAAAGTATATTTTTGGATGTTTCAAAATTAATATCTATCCCTGAAATTAGATCAAGTCTGCTTTTCCTTAATGTAATGGTTTTAGGAGCTTTTTTCCCTGGGTAAATATCTGCAACTCCACTTACTACTGCCCCTCCTGCAAGCTCCTGCATAAAATATGAAGCTCTTTTAGAACAGAGATCAACAGCCTCAATATCTATAGCTTTTTCAAACCTCACAGCAGCCTCAGATTGTATGTTAAGAAATTTGGCTGTTTTCCTAATATTGATTGGGTCAAAAAAAGCTGATTCAAGTAAAATATCTTTTGTAGAAGCAATTACCTCAGAATTTTCACCACCCATAACACCAGCAAGAGCAATAGGTTTCTCTGCATCGCAAATAAGGAGATTATCACTCTTTAGTTCATGTGTTTTGCTGTCAAGAGTTTTGAATTGGTAGCCTTTTTGAGATTTACGGATAATAATTTTCTTTCCATTGATAAAGCTATAATCAAAAGCGTGTAAAGGCTGCCCCATTTCATACATTACATAGTTGGTTATATCCACGATGTTGTTTATAGGTCTCAAGCCTACAGCAGATAATCGGTTTTTCATCCATAATGGGGAATCTTTTATTGTAACACCTTTAATTAACCTTGCACTATATCTTGGACATAGAGATGGATCAACTATCTCTACTTGTATATAATCTTTTATACTTTCGTTGTTTGGTTTGAGTGTAAACTCTGGGAACTTCATTGGAACACCTGTAAGTGCAGAAAGCTCCCTTGCAATCCCCACAATAGAAAGGCAATCACCTCTATTAGGTGTGATCTCATACTCTATCACAGTGTCAAATAGATTAAGTGCCTCACCAAGAGTTTTGCCTATTTGAAGATTGTCATCAAGTATCATTATACCTGAAGATTCTTCTGAAAACCCAAGCTCTTTTTCAGAGCATAGCATCCCGTAGGATGTAACACCCCGTATCTTACTCTTTTTTATTTTAAAATCTTTAGGTAAAACTGCACCGATTGTAGCAAGTGCAACCTTGTCACCCTTTTTCATATTTTTGGCACCACATATAATATCAAGAGTCTCGCTTCCATTGAAAACCTTGCAGAGAGATAATTTGTCAGAATCTACAACTGGAAGGATATCTTTTATCTCCGAAACTATCACATCTTTGAGAAAATCGTTGTAAGATTCGACAGAGGTAACTTCTGTCCCTGAAAGTGTCAACTTTTCAGCTATCTCTTGAGGTGTAATAGTTAAATCTAAAAAATCAGAAATCCAATTGTATGTTACTCTCATTAAAGTATCCTTTTAGGGTAATATTAGACAAAGCATTTAGAATTGTTCGAGAAATCTTAAATCATTTCCAAAGAAAAGTCTCAGATCATTAATACCAAATTTCAACATTGCAATTCTTTCAACTCCCATACCAAAAGCAAATCCTGTGTATTTCTCGTAATCGTAATCAACAGATTTATAGACCTCTGGATGAACCATCCCACAACCTAATATTTCAAGCCATCCTGTCCCAGAACAGACCCTGCAACCTTCTCCTTTACAGAAAATACACTCAATATCTACCTCTGCACTTGGCTCAGTAAAGGGGAAGTAACTTGGTCTAAAACGAACACCTATATCTTTGTAAAAAATTGATTGAAGGAAGTATTTGAGAATTCCTTTGAGGTGAGCAAAATTAATCCCCTCATCAACCAATAAACCCTCAACCTGATGAAACATAGGAGTATGAGTCATATCCATATCACATCTGTAAACTTTACCCGGAGCGATTATCTTCACTGGAGGTTTAATGTTCTGCATAACTCTTATCTGGACAGGGGAGGTATGTGTCCTTAGAACAACCTCATCTCCAACATAAAAAGTATCCTGCATCTCTCTTGCTGGATGATTGGGTGGTATATTTAGAGCCTGAAAATTGTAGTAATCTGTCTCTACCTCAGGTCCTTCTGCAATATCAAAACCAAGATTTTTAAATATCTCTTTTATTTCATTTTGGATTAAGGTTATGGGGTGAAGATGTCCTTTTGGGAACTCTCTACCCGGAAGAGTGATATCTACCCTATTTTTTAATACCTTCTCCTCTTTCTCTATTGTTTTTAATTTATTGAAGTAGAGTTCAAATATGCTCTCTGTGTCATTTTTTAGTTTGTTGACCATTTTCCCAAAGCGAGAGCGTTCTTCTATAGGGATATCTGATATTCTTTTAAGCTGCTCTGTAATTAAACCTTTTTTACCAAGATATTTAGCTTTGAGCTGATTATATGCAGGGATACTTTTTACTCCCTCTAATTCATTTTTTACAATGTCAATTATTTTGTCAAGGTTTAATTCCATAAAGAAAATAGATCTCCTACTTTTAAGAATTCAGTGCAAACTTGACTTTTTCTATAATTTTACCAAATCCTGCAGAGTCATTGACACATATATCTGCTATAACTTTTCTGTCAAGATTTATGTTGGCAAGCTTTAATCCATGGATAAACTTACTATATGAGAGATCAAAATTCCTTACCGCAGCATTTATTCTTGTTATCCATAAACTTCTGAAATCTCTCTTTTTAGCTCTTCTGTCTCTGTAAGAGTAACTAAGAGCTTTAAACATAGATGTAATAGCCTCTTTATAGAGCTTACTTCTACCACCTGTATGTCCTTTGGTTAATTTTAATACTACTTTTCTTCGTGCTCTTGCATGAACACCTCTTTTAACTCTTGGCATTTAATACTCCCCCTTGATTAAAGATATGGTAATAATTTTTTTAATGTATTAGCATTGGTTTTGTCAACTACTATACAACCTGAAAGCTCTCTTTTTCTTTTTGATGTTTTCTTGTCGAGAATATGTCTTTTGTAAGCTCTCCCTCTCAAAAATTTCCCTGAAGCTGTTTTTTTGAAACGTTTTGCAGCTGATTTACAAGTTTTTATTTTTGGCATTGTCATTCTCCTTTATTATCTTATCTTTTATTTTTTTGGGTGAAATAAGGATATTCATAATTCTACCTTCAAGCTTTGGAGGAGAGTCTATATTAGCAATTTCGGAAACTGTTTCAACTATTCTCTCTGCCATCTTGTAAGCACTCTCTGAATTTTCTATCTCTCTTCCCCTTAAAAATATATTTATTTTAACTTTATCACCCTCAGAAAGGAAATTAGCTATATGCTTCATTTTGAAATTAAAATCGTGCTCGTCTGTTGCCGGTCTTAATTTGATCTCCTTAATCTGAATAACTATCTGTTTCTTCTTTGCCTCTTTAGCTTTTTTGTTCTTCTCATATCTAAATTTCCCATAATCCATTATTTTGCAAACGGGTGGATTACTGTTAGGGGAGACTTCTACAAGATCAAGACCTTTACTCTCAGCCTTAAATAGTGCTTCTCTTATGTCAATTATCCCTACCTGAGAGCCGTCATTGTCAACTACTCTGACCTTCTTGGCTTTTATCTCCTCATTTATTAACGGTTCATCTTCAAATTTTTTAACTATTTTACCACCTCCTGTATGAAGTTATATCATCATTTATAATTTCAATAAAATTTGCTAAAGTAATTGCCCCAATATCCTCTTTGGTTCTTTTTCTGACAGAAATAGTATTATTTGCAAATTCTTGCTCACCGATTATGATCATATAAGGGATTTTTTGTAGTTGGGCTTCTCTGATTTTAAAACCTAACTTCTCACTTCTTCTGTCTATATCACACCTGATACCATTTTCAACTAAAAAAGTATATATTTTTTCACTATAATCTAAAAATTTCTCTGAAACAGGTAGCACTATTGCCTGAACAGGAGATATCCATACAGGAAATGCACCCATAAAATGCTCAATAAGGACACCTATAAACCTCTCAATAGAACCAAGTATAACTCTATGAAGCATGACAGGTCTGTGCTTCTGTCCATCCTCTCCAACATAAGTCAAATCAAATTTCTGAGGCAGAGTAAAATCGCACTGAATAGTTGCACATTGCCACTCTCTACCTATTGCATCTCTGAGCTTTACATCTATTTTAGGACCATAAAAAGCCCCATCACCTTCATTTATCTTGTAAGGTAAGTTGTTGGTTTTGAGTGCATTTTCAAGAGCAAAAGTAGCTTTGTCCCAATCTTCTGCACTCCCTATTGATTTTTCTGGTCTTGTGCTTATCTCCATAGAGTATGTAAATCCAAAAATATCCATAACATCTTTTATAAAATTGATAATATTGATAATTTCAGAATTTAGTTGATCTGGAGTGCATAAGATATGAGCATCATCTTGTGTAAAACCCCTTACCCTGAGAAGTCCATGAAGAACACCCGATTTTTCATGCCTATAAACTGTCCCAAGCTCAAAAAATCTAACGGGGAGATCCCTATAGCTTCGTATCTTTGATTTGTAGATTATCATATGAGATAGGCAGTTCATAGGTTTTATCCCATATTCCTGATCATCTATCTTAGTAAAATACATATTTTCTCGATAATTATCGTAATGTCCAGATTTTTTCCAGAGATCAAGTTTGAGAATTTGAGGACCAACAACAGGTTGATAACCCCTTTTGATATGCTCCCTCTTCTCAAAATCTTCAAGAAGTATCCTCAGCATTGCACCCTTTGGATGCCATATTATGAAACCTGCACCAGCATCGTCACTTATACTGAAAAGATCAAGCTCTTTCCCAATTTTTCTATGGTCTCTTTTTTTTGCTTCTTCAAGAAAATCGAGATATTTTTTGAGGTCATCTTTGGAGTAAAATGCTGTCCCATAAATTCGTTGAAGCATTTTATTCTTTTCATCCCCCCGCCAATATGCACCAGCAGTAGAAAGAAGTTTAAACCCTCTTATTTTTGAACTATTTGGGATATGTGGTCCTCTGCATAAGTCGGTAAAATTTCCTTGTGTATACAAAGATATATCTTCAGAATCTGGTAATTCATCGATTATTTCCAATTTGTAGGTTTCGTTCTGTTTGGAAAAAAGCTCTCTTGCCTCTTGTTTTGAAACCACTCTTCTCTCAAAATGGCTCCCCTTCTTTATCAGGTAATCCATTTTCTTCTCAATTTTGTCTATGTCATCCTGTGTAAAACCCGCCTCATAATCGAAATCGTAGTAAAAACCGTTTTCAATAGATGGACCGATGGTAACTTTTGCATCGGGAAAGAGTTCTTTAACAGCTTCAGCCATGATATGAGCAGCACTGTGTCTAAGTATATCAAGAGCTTCTTTAGAATCTTCAGTAATAATTTGTAATTCACCAGATTCATTGACTAATTGGGATAGATCAAATAATTTGTTATTTAACATAACAGCAATAGATTTTTTCTCAAGAGATTTGTCGATCTTTTTTATAAGATCTGAATAGGGGATACCTTTTTCAATCTCTAAAGATGAACCATCAGATAATTTAATTTTAACTATTTCAGCCATTGTTGTCTCCAAAAATAAAATAGGCACAGGCGGAATCGAACCGCCGACCTCTGCCGTGTCAAGGCAGCACTCTACCCCTAAGCTATGCGCCTATATTTTCAAAAAAGAATTTATTCTGTTAGCAAAGTTAAATCTAATTTGTCAAGCATATTGTTAACTTTTTTTAAGATAATAAAAAAATTAAGGAGTAAGTGGGAACATAGAACTTTAAAATTTCTTTTATATGGCACAAAATAAAACAAAAAATAAAAAAGGTAGTGTTTGGTTTATTGTGTAATTTGAAAGTTCTTCTGTTTTAAAAGTCCGCCCCTCAGAAGAATAGGTGTAAGGCTGAAATGCTGAAGGCTGAAGGAAAAAAATAAAAAATAAAAACAAAGATAAAAAAAATTAAAAATAGAAAAAGAGGAAAGAGAGATGAGAGAGAAAAACAAAAAGACAAAAAAAATAAAAGAAAAGACCACCCCGTCAGGCT
>DYJV01000110.1 GCA_020722945.1 Candidatus Methylomirabilis sp.
CCACCCCTTGAGTAGAGGGGAATTTTTTTAAAAAATCATTATCCATTGTCAATTCATAATTTATAATTCAACATTCAAAATTCAAAATTCAAAACTAATACTCTTGTCGGCAGGTTTGAGATGACAGAGGTTGGTTTAGAGTGTTTGGTGGCTTGCTTTTCCTGATTCATCTATCTCAAGATAGTTGATCTCTTTACCCCAATCACCTACGATATAGAAATTTTTGTGTATGTAATTTGTATGGAAATGTCCCGATACAAAGATATCGTAACCCTTTTTTTCTGAAATAAAATTGTCTATAATTTTATCTAATTTGTTGTTTTTATAAAAATGATCCCTGCTAACTTTGGAGAATTTTTCTGCTATTTGAAGAGTAAGGTATGGTGGGATATTGTTCATGAGGAAACTTGCAAATCTTGACCGCAAAAATCTCCTCAAATATAAGTAAAATTTATCATTTTTTAGATTTACGGTGTCTCCATGCATAAATAGATATTTTTTGTCAGCTATCTTCAATTCGAGAAATTCAGAGTAAACTTCAACTCCAAGCTTTTTAAAAAAATCACCCATAAAAATATCGTGATTCCCCTCTATGTAAAATATCTTAATCCCTTTATCGAGTAGTTTCTTTAATTCGTATAGTGTCTCAAAATAATCTGAAATAATGACCCTTTTAAAACCATACCAAAACTCAAAAAAATCTCCGAGTATGATGATTCTGTTAAATTCATTTCCAATTTTATGGAAAAATTTAGAGATATTTTCTATCCGTTTATCTTCAAATTTTAGGTGCAGATCAGCAATTACAAGAGTTTTCAAAATTTTCTACCTATGTAGAGTTTGACCATTCCGAGTGAGAATGATAATATCTTTTCAATTTGGAAGCCAGATAGCTCGATCTCTTTTTTGAAAACTTCTGCCCTTGGAAATTTCATAACTGAGTCTGGTAAATATTTGTAGGCATCTTTTGATGAGAAAAATCCACCTATAAGTGGAAGTATCTCCCTAAAATAGAAGCGAAATATAAAGTTATCAGGGATGTCAAACTCAAGTATCATAAGATATCCACCCTTTGATAGTATCCGATAAAATTCGTTTAGTGCTTTACTTCTACTGGGGATATTCCTTATTCCGAATGCTATTGTAACAGAATCAAATATTTCAGATTTTAATGGAAGTGCAGTCCCATCGCCATTTATCAGAGATATTTTTCTACTTTTTCTCTTTGCAACTTCAAGCATAGGGTAGCAGAAATCTACCCCTATAATATTTTTTGAGATTTTCCTATTTATCTCTATTGAGAGATCACCTGTGCCACAAGCAATATCCGCAACATTTGTAAGATTTCTCTCTTTTATGATTGTTGCAACTCTTTTTCTCCAGATAATATCTTGTCCTAAAGATAAAAGGTGATTTAAAAAATCGTATTTATCGGAAATTTTAGCAAACATACTCTGGATATTTTTCTCATTTGACATATTTTTAATTCCCTTTTTCCTGTATCAGGATAGATTCGTATTCAAATATATGATTGTAAAATTCATTTATAATCTCATGAAAGTCAGTCTGATTGGAGTGTGATGCCAAAACAAACCTTATAAGCTGGTCATCTCTCAATGGTAAAAGATCGAAAAAATGTTTCTTTGTTGTATAAAAGTTGTTCTGCTCTAAATATTCAACAAGCATTTTAAAATTTATAGTAAACTCACTATGTCCAAAAAGTTTGATCTCCCTTGGAGAGAGGTTTTTCCTATCATCATTTATAATATCTTTATATTTTGAAGGTAGTTCAAAGGTTGATGAATGTTCAGAGATAAATCCAAATTTTACTTTACCATTTATACTCTTTACTAACTTCAATGCTCCTGTGTTTAGATTGAAAGTATCTGGAAGATATGAAGTATCAAGGTCAAAATCTTTTTCAAAATCACTTTTGCTTACTTCAATAGTTGTTTCAAGATCACCTATCACTTCATTGCAGATAAAGAGATCAATCTTTTTGTCAAAGTTTTCAAGAAAGTCAAATATATCAGAGTTTATAAATTCGATATTTTTAAAATTGTTAAGTGTGCCTCTCTGTCTTTCAAGGAGATGTGAAGATAGGTCAACCATAAAAATTTTATCAGGTTTAATGACTTTGAGTAAGCCATTCATCAGAGTCCCGTAGCCTCCACCAATTTCGACAACTATTTTTGGAGTAGCTATCTTGCTTTTTATAAGATTTCCAATTAGCTCCCCATAACTCTCCTCTTTTGTCAGCAATTTAATGTATGGGGAATCTTTTGATGAAAGGCATTGGCATATTGTCATCTCATGTAAAAGGTCTGGTTTGAGATCTTTGTAATAAGCTGCTGTATTATTTTTTTGATAATTGTTTAGGGAAGTCATCTTCTTAAATTTGAAAGTTTACAACTCTGCTGCTATCAATATAAACCTCTAATGTTTGAATGCTCTTTGTCCAGTAAATACCATTGTAACCTTTGGTTGAGCCTCATTGCAAGCTTCAATTGTTTCAAAATCTCTGTCAGAGCCACCTGGTTGGACAATTGCTCTAATTCCTTGATTTATCCCCACATCTGAACCATCTCTGAAAGGGAAGAATGCGTCAGATATCATTGTTGAGCCTATCAGTCCACCTTTGTCAGATTGAGTGATCTCATCTATCTCTTGAATTAAAATTTTATCTTTTAACCCTTTTTTTACTTCAAGTTCTAAAGATTTGTAAGGCATTTTAAATTTCTCAAAGGCGAGTCTGTCAGCATATTTTGTATAAGCCTTGTAAACCGCTATCTCTGCAACTCCAACTCTATCTTGCTCACCTGTTCCTATACCGACAGTTGTCCCATTTTTGACAAAAATAACAGAGTTTGAAGTAACACCCTGTTCAACCCACCAGCCAAAAAGCATATCTTCAAACTCATCTGGAGTTGGTTCTCTATCAATTTTATAATCTTTACCTTTGTAAATGCAAGAAGCAACAGTAAAATCGTTGTTTGAATTTATTGTGTTAATTTGCGACTGCTGGAGAATTAATCCACCATCTATTAATGATTTGAAATCTATAAAAGTAAAATTTTTATACTTCTCAAGCTGATCAATTCTGTTTATTTCAACAATTCTGAGATTTTTTCTCATTTTGATGATATCAATGCTCCCCTCTTCATATCCTGGAGCAACAACAACTTCAAGATAATTTTCTTTAATTAATTCAGCAGTAGTTTTGTCAATTGCTCTATTAAAAACTGCACACCCTCCGAAAGCTGCAATCCTATCAGCCATATTTGCTTTATTGTAAGCATCAGCAATGGTAGAGCCAAAGGAAACTCCGCAAGGATTGTTATGCTTAACTATAACAGCCGCAGGTTTTTTAGAGAGAAATTTTAAAATATTGAGACCACTGTCAATATCTGTAAGGTTTATCTTTCCGGGATGTTTTCCAAATTGTAGAAAACTATCCTCATCAAGTGAGCTAACAAGTGAATTACCAGGTTCTATAAATTTACATTTTCCAAGTGAAATATTCCCATTAACCAACTGGTATAGAGCCGCCTCCTGACCCGGATTTTCACCATATCTTAAACCTTTCTCAACAAAAGTGCCCTCTTTTTCATCAAAAAATTTCCATACCCTTTTTTTGTAAACGAGTGTAGCATCTCCAAGTTTTATCTCCATTTTGTCAGGGAAATGGTCATCCATTATAGTTTTGTATTTTGCTTTTAAATCCATTTTATTCACCCTTCTCTTCAAATTTGAATGGTTTGCCACCAAGTATATGAACATGGAGATGATAAATTACCTGTCCCCCATCTTTGTTGACATTTACAAGGACTCTGTATCCACTATCAGCAATATTCAAATCTTTTGTTATCTTCTGGATAGCTTTTATTATCTCACCATAAAGTGGGATATCTTCGCTGGTAATGTCGTTGAATGTTGAGATATGTTTCTTAGGAACAACAAGTATATGGATAGGTGCTTTGGGATGTATATCTTTGAAAGCAAATATAAATTCATTTTCATACACAACTTCAGATGGGATCTCTCTTTTTACTATCTTACAAAAAATACAATCTGACATTGTAAGCCTCCTTTATTTTGTTTGCTAAATTTGAGATTAACTTTTTACTGTATCTTTAAAACTTAATATAAAAATTAATCAGAATTTTTCTTTAATCTGAAAGTTACTTTGTTTTTACCTGTGTTTTTTGATTCATAGAGTGCATCATCTGCTTTTTGAAGAAGCGAATCTATGGTTTTTGTATTGAGATCTTTCAAAGCAAGACCATTGCTTATTATAATGTCCACCTTTGTCAAGACCAAATATAAATTTTTCCTTATTACATTCACT
>DYJV01000111.1 GCA_020722945.1 Candidatus Methylomirabilis sp.
ACGCCAGTTTTTTAGTCCAAATAAAATTCATTAAGATAATTTTACACTATAAAATTGTTATCCGTTTTAAGAATCTATCAGTTGCATCTTGCCAATTTGGCATTTTCCAGTTAACAGAATATTGGAATAATGAATTATCCAAAACAGCATACTTTGGTCTTGGTGCCTTAAGTTTAACACTTCCCATATTAACAGCATGAATTTCACCTGACCAGTTTATTTTTTTTAATATATATTTTGCCCACTCAATTTTACTGACCGGTGTATTAGTAACATGAAATGTTCCGGTTAAATTTTCATAAAGCATTTTTGGAACTGCCTTAACCAAATCATAGGTATATGTGGGAGAAGATATTTGATCGCTAATAATTTCTAGTTTCTGATTTTGTTTACTCCAATTAATTAGTTTAGTTACAAAGTTATTTTTACCTCCAAAAACCCATGATACTCTAATTATTAGATAGTTTTTACAGACTTCTTTTATTGCTTGTTCTCCGTAAAATTTACTCATGCCATAAACTGATAAGGGATTTGGATTATCGTATTCACAATAAGGCTTTTTTTTATTCCCATCAAAGATATAGTCTGTAGAGAAATGAATAAGTTTTGCACTGTTAATCTTTGCTGCTTCAGCAAGATTTCTAACTCCTAAAAAATTTACTGCATTTGCTAAATAATTTTCATCTTCGGCTAAATCAACAGCGTTATATGCTGTACAATTAATAATAAGATTGTAAGCATTTTCCTTAATAGTTACAAATATTTTTTCCCTATCAGTAATGTCTAATTCTTCATGGTCAAAAGCATCTACTCTAAAATCATGATATAAATTTAAATAATTAACAAACTCAAATCCTAGTTGTCCATTTTTTCCAAGCAAAAGTACTTTGTATTTCATTTACTAATAAAGGTCTTTAAGTTTAGGTAAAATCATATCTCTTTTTGATAAGATTGGATTTATAATTCCATATTTATCCAATTGCCAATCAATATTCAAATCTTTATCATTCCATAAAATACCACTATCAAATTCAGGATAAAAGTAATCGGTTGTTTTATAAAAGAAAATGGTATTGTCTTCTAGTGTAAGGAAAGCATGTCCTAACCCTTCTGGGATATAAAGCATTTTTGCTTCACTTTCATTTAATTCAATTGAAAAATATTTTCCAAAAGTTGCTGAATTCCTGCGTAAATCAACAATTACATCTAAAACTTTTCCTATAAGAACGGATACTAACTTTCCTTGCGGATGCTTGGTTTGAAAATGTATTCCTCTTAAAACACCTTTTGCAGATTTTGTCCATTTATCTTGAACAAATTCTAATCCTAATACTTTAGATATTACATTTTTATTATAAAGTACAGATAAATGTCCTCTATCATCAGAAAACCGTTCCGGAACAAGTATCTTTAATCCATTAATTGTTGTTTCTTCAATAATAAATTTATCATCCATCGCTTTTCTTTATTAAGTTATAATCATATTCCACCATCAATTTTACTAATTCTTCAAATGGAAGTTTTGATTCCCAATTGAAGATTTTTTTTGCTTTTGAAGCATCACCTATTAACAAATCTACTTCTGTAGGTCTAAAATATCGTGGGTTAACTTCTACGATTACTTCATTTGAAGCCTTATCATATCCTTTTTCGTTTATTCCGTCACCTTTCCAAACAATATTAATATCAAGCATCTTAAAAGTTAACTCTACAAATTCCCGAACAGAATGTGTTTTTCCTGTTGCAAGAACAAAATCTTCCGGTTTATCTAATTGCATCATTTGCCACATTCCTTCAACATATTCCTTTGCAAACCCCCAATCTCTCTTTGCTTCAAGATTTCCTAAAATTAATTTTTTTTGTTTCTTTAATTTTATTTTAGCTGCTGCCATTGTAATCTTTCTTGTAACAAAAGTTTCTCCTCTCCTTGGGGATTCATGATTGAACAAAATACCATTAACTGCAAATAAATTATAAGCTTCCCGATAATTTTTCACGATCCAATAAGCATAAGCTTTTGCTGCACCGTAAGGCGAACGAGGATAAAATGGTGTGTTTTCATTTTGAGGTATTTCTCTGACCTTTCCAAAGAGTTCAGACGTAGATGCCTGATAGAATTTAGTTTTTAAACTTGTTTCTTTAATAGCATCTAAAAACCTTAAAACACCTAAACCATCAACTTCCGCTGTATATTCAGGAACTTCAAAAGAAACCTGCACGTGGGATTGTGCAGCTAAATTATATATTTCATCAGGCTTTACTTTTTCCAAAATTCGATTCAAATTACTGGAATCTGTCATATCACCATACATCAATTTTATTTTTGGTGGTTTAGACATATCTTTAATGTACTCTTCCAAATATAAATGTTCTATTCTTCCTGTATTAAAACTGCTTGAGCGCCGGACAACGCCATATACTTCATAACCTTTCTGAATCAACAACTCTGCCAAATATGACCCATCTTGTCCGGTTATACCTGTTATTAGTGCTTTTTTCATTTTATTGCAATAAATAATTTAATAGTTCTTTTTTTTCTATATCAATTAACTCATTAAAACTATCCCTATTTTTAATGGCTGCTTCTTTTAACAATTGTAAATTAATTTCATCCTTTTCAATTTTTAATAATATTTCATATATCTCATGATAATTATTAAATAAAAGCAACTGATTATCAAAACCGCTTAGAATATTTTGTTTTATGGGAACTATCGCCGGTTTTGCATATTTGTAAATAATATATGAAATTCCTGATTCTTTTGAAATACCATAAACTTCAGTAATATTCTTAACATTTTGTTCTAAAATGATATTTGATAATATTAAATCGCTCATTTCTATCTCTGCATTAAATTCATTTGTAGAAATAAATTTATCCCAAAAAAATATCCTTTTCCCAAATTTATTATTTATATAATTTATTTTTTCTAATAAGTCCTGACTTTCTCCCTTGTTTATTTTTCCGAGAAAGTTGAATATTATTTTAGAATCTTTATTTGCAGAATAGTATTTCTGCAATATTTTTAGAAGTTCAATATAGTTTCTTCGCTTTTCAGAAATAGTTCCGGGAGCAGATATAATAATATTTGAATTTTCGATTTTTTGAGTTGAATTAGTAGTCTCTATATATTCATCAAAAGGAAAAAAGAAGCAAACTTTTTTTGTTTTTTTTGACATGTAATGAGCCTTTATATTAGGTCCCATTGTAATGACGGCATCAAATTGATTAAACAGTCCTTTTCTAAAAAACCAGTCGATAAAATATTTACTAAAAATTCTTTTATTTAAAGTTGTCCACCGATTTATATTATGCAGGATGATAAGTTTTTTCTTGTTTAAAAATTTGACATTAAACATTCTCAAATACGCACTATTATATTCATCTGTTATAAATATATCATGTTCATTTATTAAATCAATATTATTTTTATATAGTTTATCAATCTGAGAATCATCATAAATAAACTTTATATATTTGAGCAAATCATTATCAGTCCTAAATTCCTGAATAATAGATTTTCTTGAAATAAATGTAACCCTTTTAAAATATTGATTTAAAAACAATAATATGTTTTCATAAAGCGAGTGATGATTTACTATTGGACCAACTACAATTACACTTTTATCTTTCATTGTAATTTTTTAAAAACAAATCAATATTACTAAAAAATTCAGTACTTTTTCTAATTCTGTTAGTATCCCAATCCCACCATTTTATTTTTAACAGTTTTTGAATTTGCTCATCATTAAATCGTTTTTTAATCTCTTTTGCTGGTAATCCACCAACAATTGTATAGGGGTCAACGTTTTTTGTAACAACTGCTCCACCAGCAACTACAGCACCGTCTCCTATTGTGACACCATCCATAATCATCACATTGTTTCCAATCCATACATCATTGCCAATTTCGCAAAAATATTTTTTTTCTTTATCAACATATAAGTGCTCTTCGAATAATTGTTCGGTTACAAATGATAATTGATTTTGTTTATTTACTGAAAAAAAAGAAGGACTTGTTGATACAAAATTTTTAGTCGGATGCATCCCTAAACCAGTTCTGATATTCCCACCAACAGAACAAAACCTGCCTATTTTTGTTTGTATTATTACTGACCCGTTTGCAATATATGTTCCTCTTCCTAAATATGAACGACCTATTCGAACATTGTCTTGTAAAGTATTATACCCCTCAAAAAAAGTATTCAAATCAACAATACAATTTCTGCCAATTTGAATTTTATATTTATTTTTAACTAAAATATGAATTAATAATTGTTT
>DYJV01000001.1 GCA_020722945.1 Candidatus Methylomirabilis sp.
GCTCCCCAGGCCGGAATCGAACCAGCGACCCAATGATTAACAGTCATTTGCTCTGCCGACTGAGCTACTGGGGAACATGTTTAAGGGAGAGTTTCATTATATAATTTATTTTTTTTTGTCAAGCTTTTTCTTGAAATTTATAAATATTTGTTTTAATCTATCTTTATGTTGAAATCAAATCAAAAAGGAGCTTAAATCTTAAATGAATACAAGAAAAGATAAAAATCTTGTTATATCAAGTATTTTTTATAACTTTTTCAAACTTGAATCATCTAGTGGGGTCTTACTAATATTTATAACAATTCTTACTTTAATAATAGCCAACTCCCCTCTGCACAAATATTATCATCAATTTATCCACCTAAATATCGGCTTTGAAATCGAAGGATTCAAATTTGAACAATCTCTTACTCACTGGGTAAATGACGCATTGATGAGTATATTTTTTTTAGTTGTGGGACTTGAAATAAAAAGAGAAATTTTGATAGGAGAACTTGCAACATTAAAAAAAGCCTTGCTCCCAATCTTTGCAGCCTTAGGCGGTATGCTCTTCCCAGCATTAATATTTTACTTCATAAATATGGATAATCCAGATTCTATTCATGGATGGGGTATTCCTATGGCTACAGATATAGCATTTGCATTGGGAATATTAAGCATTACAGGTAAGAAATTTCCAATCTCTTTAAAAGTATTTTTAACAGCATTTGCAACTATCGATGATATAGGTGGAATTATAGTAATAGCTATTTTTTACTCCTCAAAAATTTATTACCCATTTTTATTAGGTGTATTAATATCATTTATTATTATGCTTCTATTTAACAGAGCAAAAATTCTTAACCCAATTCCGTATGCAATACTCGGAATAATTATGTGGTTTTTTATGTTTAAATCTGGGATACACTCAACATTAGCAGGATTACTCTCAGCTATTGCTATACCAGCAAAGGGTATCATAGATATTGAAAAATTTAAAATTTCAATACAAGGATTGCTTAATAAAATAAATTTAAATCAAGAGAAAAATGAAAAACAACTCCTCTCAGCTAAAAAAAATACAACAGAAATTCAAGCAATAGAGGAGCTCACACACCACTTTATCCCACCACTTTTAAAAATAGAGCATCTTTTACACCCTTGGATAGCATTCTCAATTTTACCATTCTTTGCATTTATAAATTCTGGAATATATATAGAGGGGAATTTATCCAATATGATCTTCTCAAAAACCACATTAGGAATAATGTTGGGACTCATTATAGGTAAACAACTTGGGATATTTTTATTCACATTCTTGGCTGTAAAATTAAAAATATCTGTCTTACCAAATGGAGTAAATTGGAAAATGATTTATGCCGTAAGCATTCTTGGTGGTATAGGATTCACAATGTCACTCTTTATTACAAATCTTGCATACAGTAATCAAGAAATAATAAAACTAAGTAAAATAGGTATACTTTCTGCATCACTACTATCATCAATTTTAGGTATCTTGGTATTAAATCTTTCAAAACAAAAAAATTAGTAATACATTTACAATCTTGAAAATTACATTAATATAGTTTTATTACCCTTTATACTATTTTACAGGAGAGATTTCTTTAAATTAAAAAGATTTTTTTATATACAAGATTTCTAAATATCTGTTACACACAGGCAGAGCTAATAATCAGGCAAATTAAGTAGGAGAAAATTAAAAACCCTTCTCTTCTTGTTGTTTTCTCTCAACCTATTCTTATAGTTTCTCCTCACTATACTCGTCCAAATTACAAAAATATAAACTCTAAAGATTGAAATTGAATAAAAGAGCATAAATACATAAAAAAGAAAACATAATAAAGATTAAAATAAAAAATTGTCTTTACTATAAAAATTTGCTATATGTGATGACTTATGGAAGAGCTAACTAAAAAATTATTCAACAAAATCAGAGAAAAAATATCAGAAGAGCATTTCTCAACATGGTTTGAACCCCTATCTATTGAATCTATTGATTTTAAAGAAAATTCAATTTCTATAATAGCACCAAATAACTTCTTCATAGAATGGCTCGAAGAAAACTTCAAAAATATAATTGAAGAGTCAATATCAGAAATATTCAAACAGAAACTAAATATAAATTACAAAATAGTAAAAAAAGAAAAAATCATTCAAGCTGTCAAACCTAAAAAAAGCAAAGAAGAGGAAAAATCTTTCAGTAAAAATTTGAACAGTAAATATATATTTGAAAGATATGTAGTAGGTCAGTTTAACCAATTTGCACATGCTGCTTCATTTGCAGTTGCCAAAAATCCAGGTAAAAGCTACAATCCTCTCTTTATATACAGTGGAGTAGGACTCGGGAAAACACACCTCTTAAACGCAATAGGCAATTACATCATCCAAAACAATCCAAAATCGAAAATATTATGTTTGACAAGTGAAGATTTCACCAACGATCTCGTTAAATCTATAAGAGAAGAGAAGATGTCAGAATTCAGAAACAGATATAGAACCATTGACGTTCTCCTAATAGACGATATTCAATTTATAGCAGGTAAACAATCAACTCAAGAAGAACTCTTTCATACATTTAATTCAATATACGACAACAATAAACAAATTGTTTTTACAAGTGATAGCTCACCAAAAGAGATATCAGGACTTGAAAATAGACTAAGAACTAGATTTGAATGGGGTTTAATAGCTGACATACAAACCCCAGACTCTGAAACACTCGTTGCAATAATCAACAAAAAAGCTATAGAACTAAAAATAAATATAAATAACGAAATCTCATTCTTCTTAGCAAACAATTTACCTCCAAACATAAGAACAATTGAAGGTTCTCTCATAAGATTAGCTGCTATGGCATCATTTGAAAACACTAATATTAACGAAAACTTCATAAAAAGAGTATTAAAAGACATCATAAGAATAAAAGAAAAAGATATAACAGTAGAATATATCCAAAAAATAGTATCAGAATTTTTTGGAGTAAAGATATTAGAACTAAAATCAAGAAAAAAATCCAAACAAATTGCCCTTGCAAGACAAGTAGGAATGTATTTATCACGACACATGACCAAACTATCTTATCCACATATAGGGGAAAAATTTGGTAAAAAAGATCACTCAACTGTAATACATGCTGAAAAGCAGATAAAAGATAAGATTGAAAAAGATCAAGAATTTAATAACAAGATACAAACCATCAAAAACATAATAAATTCAACTTATTAAACCTTAAAATGATAAAAAACAAACAAAACTTTTGTTTATAAACTGTTAAAAAAATTATACTGTTGACAACTATGAAAAACACAAAATTTTATCCACAACTTATTCACAGTATTTTTAATAATAATTACAATACTTTATAAGACATATTCACTTTTTAACATCACTACTAATTCTATTACTATACAAAGAATAAATAGATAAAGGGGTAAAAGAATGAAAATTAAAATCAAAACACAATTATTTCAAGAATACTTCAAAAACGCTCACAACTTTGTAAACAAAGGGAATAAAATTCCTATTTTATCAAATATACTAATAGAAGCACATAACAACAAAATAACATTAACAGGAACTGACTTAATAACAGAAGGTATAATAAACATAGAAAACAATATAGAAATTTTAGAAGAGGGTGCAATACTCACAAACACAGAAAAATTACTTGATATCCTAAAACTATCAAACAAAAAAGAGATAATATTAGAAACAGAAGATACAAGCTTACTCTACTCAGACGAAAATTCACTTTATGAGTTATACACTTTTGAATCTGAAAATTTTTCAAAATTCAACATAGAAAACGAACTATTCGAAATAATAAAAATTAATAGAAACAATCTATTAAAATCACTAAAAGAAACTGTTTTTTCAACAGCATTTACTTCACAAAACCAATGTTTTACAGGTATAAATATAAAAAAATCTATAAACAATAACTTAATATTCATAGGATCAGACAATTTCAGACTATCATTATCTTATATAAGCACAGAAAATGAAGTATCCAACAACATAAATATAATAATACCGAAAAAAACAGTCCTTCAAATAATAAAATTCCTTGAACTATACCCGTCTGAAGAACCTATAGATCTAAACATCTCACAAAAATTTATCTCCATAAAAATTAATAACAATATAACTATAAATAGTAAACTAATTGAGCAAAAATATTTAGAAGTTGAAAATATGTTACCAAGTGAATTTAACTATACATTATCTATAAACAAAGAAAACTTTTTTAACACATTAAGAAAAGCTTCAATATTAATATCAGGAGAAGACAAATCAATAATGTTTGATATTCAAAATAACAATATAACATTCTACTCAGAAAACTCTCTTGCAGGAAGAGGTAAAAACTCACTAACTATAGACTACAAATATGATCCTATAAAATTTTTTATAAATCCAAGATTTCTTTTTGAATTTGAAGAATTCATAAAATCAGATGAGATAATCTTCAAACTTACAGATGATTCAAAACCAATACTACTTGAAGATAAAAAAAATACAAATTTCAAATATTTTATACAACCAATAAGTATAATTAAAAACAACTAAAAGGAGATTTAATGTCAGAAAATTATAATGCAGACAGTATTGATGTATTAGAGGGTTTAGATGCAGTAAGAAAAAGACCTTCTATGTATATAGGAAGCACAAGTATAGATGGCTTACACCATTTAGTTTACGAAATTGTTGATAATAGCATAGATGAAGCTTTGGCAGGATTTTGTAAAAAAATTAAACTCAATATTAATATTGATAATAGTGTAGTAGTTGAAGATGATGGAAGAGGTATACCTGTAGATATCCACAGCACTGAAAAAATTTCAGGGGTTGAATTGGCACTTACCAAACTTCACGCAGGTGGGAAATTTAATAAATCAACATATAAAATATCAGGGGGTTTACATGGTGTAGGTATATCTGTTGTTAATGCCCTTTCAGAGTTCTTAGAAGTAGAAATAAGAAGAAATGGAAATATATACTTCCAAAGATATCAAAGAGGTAAAAAAGTAACAGAATTAGAAATCATCGGCAAATCTGAAAAAACAGGAACAAAAGTCACATTCAAACCAGATTGTGAGATTTTCCCTATTACAGAATTTAACTTTGATATACTCTCAAAAAGATTACGAGAACTTGCATTCTTAAATCAGGGTATAAATATAGAGATAAAAGATGAAAGAGAAGATGGTAAAGAGCACAATTTTAAATACAATGGAGGAATAATATCTTTTGTTGAATACCTAAACAGAAACAAAACAACTCTTCATAATAACCCTATTATTATAACTGGCTCCAAAAATGACATAATAGCAGATATAGCAATACAATATACCACAGATTACAACGAAATACTCTTCTCATTTGTAAACAACATAAATACAAAAGAGGGGGGCACACATGTATCAGGATATAGAGCTGCTCTTACAAAATCACTAAATAACTACATAACTAACAATGATTTTTATAAAAATCTTAAATTTAGTTTTACGGGTGATGATGTAAGAGAGGGATTAACATCTGTTATAAGTATAAAACACCCTGATCCACAATTTGAAGGTCAAACAAAAACAAAATTAGGTAATTCCGATGTTAAGAGTATAATAGAGACATTAGTTTACGAAAAATTAAATACTTATTTTGAAGAACATCCTGATACTACCAAAAGTATTATATCAAAAATAGTAGAAGCCTCAAAAGCAAGAGAGGCTGCAAGAAAAGCAAGAGAATTAAGTAGAAGAAAATCAGTCCTTGACTCAACTTTATTACCCGGTAAACTTGCCGATTGTCAGGAGAAAGATCCCTCCATATCAGAAATATTTATTGTTGAGGGTGATTCTGCAGGTGGTAGTGCAAAACAGGGTAGAGATAGAAAAAATCAAGCAATACTTCCATTAAAAGGAAAAATTCTCAATATAGAGAAAACTAACTTTGAAAAAATACTTTCAAATGAAGAGATAAAAACAATAATATCAGCTTTAGGAACAAGCATAGGTAAAGATGAGTTTAATATAGACAAGATAAGATACAAAAAAATAATCATTATGACAGATGCTGATGTAGATGGATCACATATAAGAACACTCCTTTTAACTTTTTTTTATAGAATGATGAAAGAGGTTATAGAAAATGGGTTTCTTTATATTGCTCAACCCCCACTTTACAAATTATTTAAAAATAATAATGAAAAATATTTTCTCACAGATAAAGATTTGAATATTTACATTCTAAATAATTTATCTGACGAAATATATCTTGAAGAACCTATCATTAAAGGTGGAGAGTTTATTAATATATCAAAATTACTTTATGAACAAAAATTTTATATCGATAAACTCAAAACAATCAATTTTCATGAAAATATAGTTGATGTATTTGATGAACTATCGATAAATGGGATAGAATTTTTTAAAAATGAAAATAGTATCGAATTATTAAAAGAAAATCTTATAAAATATGGCTTCAAAATAGTCTCAATATCCAAAGATACAGAATTTGATACATTTGAAATTATTACAAAAAAAGATAAAAATCTTATAACCATCTCTCACTATATCCTAAAAAATCCTTCATACAAAAAAGTTATTGAGATTAATAATAAACTCAAAATAATTAAAACACCACCATACAAATTGAAATTCAAAGAGGAGTTGTTTCTATTAAATAATAGAGAGGAGTTGATAAACAAAATACTTGAAATAGGATCAAAAGGTTGGAATTTACAAAGATATAAAGGACTTGGAGAGATGAACCCTGAACAATTATGGGAAACTACAATGAACCCTTCAACAAGAACATTAATTCAGGTTACAATAGAAGATTTTATTGAAGCCGATGAGATTTTTTCTGTTCTAATGGGTGAAAAAGTTGAACCAAGAAGAAATTTTATAGAAAAAAATGCTTTATATGTTAAAAATCTGGATATTTAATATATGTGTGGAATAGCAGGTTTTTATAGTAGTAATGGGATAAAGCAAGATAGCAACCTAATAAATAAAATGACAGATTCTTTGTTACACAGAGGACCTGACGGAAGAGGAATTTTTATTGATGATTACATTGCTCTTGGACATAGAAGGCTTTCAATAATAGATGTTGAGCTGGGTCATCAACCAATGTCTGATTCTGACAATTATATATTTGTTGTTTTTAACGGTGAAATTTTCAATTATAAAGATTTAAAAGCTCAGTTGATTGAAAAAGGGCTCATATTTAATACCAATTCTGATACAGAAGTAATTATAAATAGTTACAAATATTGGGGTGAGCAGTTTATTGAGAAACTCAATGGAATGTTTGCATTTGCTCTATACAATAAAAGAGAGAGAACTATATATTTATATTGTGACAGAATAGGGGTTAAACCTTTATATTACACATATTTGAATCAAACTCTAATTTTTGCATCAGAACCAAAGGCAATTTTTTTATACGATATAAAAAAAAAACTAAATCCTAAAGTATTATCAAACTATCTAACCACTCATAATTTTAATGTTTCATATGAAACACTTTATGAAAACATTAATATTCTTGAACCAGCCAACTTTATTAAACTCACAGGGAACTCTTTTGAAATAAAAAGATATTGGGATCTCCCTTTCTCCTCAGAGGATAAGGGAGAAGATTTTTATATTCAAAATACAGCTAAATATTTAAAAGATGCAACAACAAAAAGATTAGTGTCAGATGTTAATTTAGGTGCATTTTTAAGTGGAGGGGTTGATTCAACAATTCTTGTATCAATTATTAATGATGAAATTAAAGATAAACTAAAAACATTCAGTGTAGGATTTAAAGATAAAAACTTTAATGAATTTGAATACTCAAGTATGGTATCAAAAATATTTAATATTGAACACAGAGATTACACCATTTCAGATGAAAGTTATTTTAATTTAAATGAATTTCTTATATCTAAAAAAGATTTTCCATTAAATGTTCCCAATGAAGTTTTGATATATTTTTTATCAACAAAATTAAAGGATTATATAACTGTTGTATTATCTGGTGAGGGTGCTGATGAGCTTTTTGGAGGATATGGGATATTTTTAAGATCTGTTCACGATTATTGCAAAATGTTTGTTTTAAATAAATGTCCAGATTTTTTCCCAGAGGATATTAAAATCTTTATGAACGATTCACTTATTAAGCTTTATAAAAATATTAAATTTTTACCTCTTGAAGATTTTATCTATGATATTTACTCTATTTTTTCATTTGAGGAAAAGAGTGTTCTTTTTAATGATAATACATTGAAAAACATAGATAATGATGATCATATTAAAGATAATTTTAAAAATATAATTAATAAATGTGAAAAAGAATCAATTTATGATAAATTCCTATATTTTCTTGAATTTTTTCATCTTCAAGGTTTACTTTTGAGACTTGATAATGCTACTATGTCTGCTTCTGTTGAAGGTAGAGTTCCATTTCTTGACTATCAATTAATTGAATTTGCATTTAATATCCCATTTAAGTATAAATTAAGATGGAAAGATACTCAAAGTCAAGTAAACGCTTATGTATTAAACTCTTCAGAGATAAGTGAAAAACACGATTATTCAAAATATATACTTAAAAAAGCGTATCAAAATAAAATTCCTGATGATATTTTAAAAAGAAGTAAGTTTAGTTTTCCTGTTCCTTTAAATGATTGGTTCAATGGGAAACATAAAAATTATTTATTAGAGAAGTTTAGAGACAAAAGTTCTAATTTTTATGAAATATTTAATTATAAAAATATAAATAGTTTCATTAATGAGCCATTATATGGTAAAAATGGGCTTAAAGTATGGATGCTTCTCAATTTAAAATTATGGTTTGACAAAAATTTTTAAAAATTATCTGCTTAAAACTTTAAAATATATTCTATTTTAATAGTATATAACAAACTTCAGGAGATTATTTTGGAAAATATCATTAATCAAATAATAAAATATGGGAGAAAAGTAGAGAAATATGCTCTTATATCTTCTCATGCGGGCAATATTTCTGTAAGAGATTCAGATTCTCTCTATATTACAAAGACAGGGACAATGCTTGGAGAACTCTCTTCAGAAGATATAGTAAATGTTTCTATATTTGGAGAACACCCAAACTTAAAATTTGCCTCAATGGAAACAATCGTTCATAGAGCAATTTATCAAACCAATAATTACAATTCGATAATACATTCTCATCCAGTATACGCTATTACTTTATCGTTGCTTCTTGACTCTTTTATCCCCATTGACTCAGAAGGTAAATTTGTTCTTGGAAAAATACCGATTCTTTCAGTAAAAAACAGTATTGCTTCAGAAGAAGTTGCCTCAGGGATAAAGAATCTTTATACAGATAATAAAGTTGTAATAGTCAGAAGTCATGGTGTTTTTGCTGTAGGTGATTCTTTAGAGAAAGCTTTTTATTATACAACTGTATTAGAAAATTCTGCAAAAATATTTTATTTGACAAAATTATGGAAAAAAATAAATTAATTTTAGTTGTTTTTCTGACATTACTATTTATAATACTTTCATCATTAGGGTATGTTCTTATTGATGATTACTCTTTTTTAGACGCATTATATATGACCATTATAAGTATAACTTCTGTTGGATATGGGGAAATACATACATTATCCCAACTTGGCAGAATACATACTATGTTTGTTATTTTAATTGGATTTATTCTTTTAGGTTATCTTTTAAAATTAGTTTCAGAATCAGTTTTAGAGCAAATATTATCTTCTGATTATAGGAGAAAAAAAATGATAAAAACAATTCATGACCTTGAAAACCATTATATAATTTGTGGTTATGGAAGAATAGGGCAGATAATAACAAAAGAGTTAACTAAAAATAATTTTGAAGTTGTTGTAATTGATGACAATAAAGGACTTTACGACTTATTTATAAAACAGCATATGTTTTTCATGATAGGTGATGCTACAGATGAAGAAACTTTAATAGAATCTGGAATAGAAAAAGCAAAAGGATTAATAGTTGCAACACCTAAAGATGCAGATAACCTATATATAATTATGACAGCAAAGCAGATAAATAAGAGCATATATGTGTTAGCACGTTCCACAAATGAAAATTCTGAAAAAAAATTAATTAGAGCTGGTGCTGATAAAGTATTTTCACCTTACAAAATAGGTGCAAATAGGATGGTAACATCAATAATAAAGCCTAATGTCCACGATTTTTTAGATTTTACTTTACAAGAGTATAGTGAACATAACATAACTTTAGAGGAGTTCACTCTTTTTGAAAACTGTAATCTTATTGGGAAAACTCTTGCTGATACAGGATTGAGAAAAGACTATAATGGAATAGTTGTTGCTGTAAAAAGTCAAAATGGGGGGGGTAAGATGTTATTCAACCCTAATTTTGATTATAGATTACAGCTTGGTGATACCTTAATTCTAATAATTGAGCAAAGTAGTTTTCTCAAACTTAAAAATGAAGTTGTTTTATAAATATTAATCTTATCTAAAAAATAAAGCCCTTCAGATAGTTAATATTTCGTATAATTATTAATTTTTGCTAATCTTTTCTCTTTTTTATTGACAAAAAACAACAAATTATATATATTAGCACTCTCTTGTAGTGAGTGCTAATAACTTTTATCTTTTTAAAAAGGGGGTTAATATGAGTCAAAATTTTAATTTTCCTGTTGTTGCAGATAATATAGATAGCTATATTTGTAGAATAGAGAAATTTAATCTTCTTTCAGCAGAAGAAGAGGCTATACTTATAGGAAAATATCACCAAGAAAATAATATAGAAGCAGCCCAAAAACTTGTTTTAAGTAATCTCAGATTTGTAGTAAAGATTGCTAATGAGTATAAAAGATTTGGTTTTCCTTTGAGAGATCTTATTCAAGAGGGTAACCTTGGATTAATGAAAGCTGTAAAAAATTTTGATCCTGCAAAAGGTTGTAAGAAATTTATATCTTATGCTGTATGGTGGATAAGGGCACAAATTCACGAATTTATCATAAGAAGTTGGAGTTTGGTTAAAATAGGGACTACACAGCTACAGAAAAAACTTTTTTATAAATTTTCAAATATTGATAAAGATATAGACAACGAAGGGGTTTTGACCAGAGAGCTCGCAGAAGAGTTTAATGTAACAGAAGATAAAATTCTTGAACTTAAAAATAGACTTGAAAATAGTGATGTTTCATTGGATTCTAAATTAACAGACGATGAAGGTTCATCATTTTTAAATTTTATAGAATCTGATTACTTATCCCCTGAAGATGTTGTAATTGAAAATGAAAAAGAGGAGATATTAAAAGATAAGCTTTATATTGCCCTTAATGTTCTAAATACAAAAGAGAAGGAAATTATTTCAGAAAGGTATCTTTCTGAATCACCCAAAACACTTGAAGAGATAGGGGATCAGTACAAGATTACAAGAGAGAGAGTAAGGCAAATTGAAAAAAAAGCTTTACTAAAGATGCAAAAAGTTTTAGATAACGATTTAAAATTGTTAGTAGCATAATATTTGATATAATTTTTATACTATACTTTCTATTTTAAGCAGATAGAACCTTTTCTATCTGCTTTTTTATTTACCTTGTTTTAATCAGTTTTGGCACTCTATTAACTTTAGTTTTCAAAAAGGGTTTGAAATAGAGTTGATGGGTGAATAATCTGGCACTATAAGAAGAAACAGCACAATATTTGAATGATTAAAGATATAGGGTATCTGATTAACCATAACAACTGCTATCTTTTAGAGAATATAATTTCACTTTATCAGAATATAGTAATTGAAATAGGTTCTGGAAATGGTGAGTATATTGTTAATTTAGCTTCTAAAAAAAGAGATTATCTATTTTTAGGGATAGAGCTGAAATTTAAAAGAATCTTTAAATCCTTAAAAAAGATAAATAGAGCTGATATTGACAATATAATTTTAGTTAAAGGTGAAGCATCAACTATAATAGATTTCTTTATAGAAGATAACAGTATAGATTTTTTTATAATTAATTTCCCCGATCCTTGGTTCAAAATAAAGCATAATAGCAGAAGACTAATAAATCTATCTTTTTACCATCTACTTTATCAAAAATTAAAAAATAAAGGGAAAGTATTTATAGCAACTGATGATCTAAATTACTCAAATGTTATTCTTGATGATGCCAAATCTTCAAGGCTATTCAAAAATGTTGATTTTTGTGATAAATGGCTCGATGTAGAAAATTATACTTTATATGAAAAAAAATTTTTAAATGAAGGCAAAAATATCTCCTATCTGGAATTAACTAAGTATTAAGTGTTATAATTTTACTCTCCTGTATATTCAAAATTATCTTATACGCTAAAAATCCTACTATATATCCTGATAACAACCCTAATATCAAAATAATTGGTGTCATAAAAAATATAGTGGAATCTTTGATAATAAAGAGGTAAACTATAAATAGTTGTGTAAATATATGAGTTACCCCACCCACAATAGATAATCCTATAGGGGAGATATAGTTGTGTGCAGTTTTATAAAAAATATTCATTGTTAGCAATGATGCCAAACCACCTGTCAATGCAAGGAAAAAACCTGGTGTAAATAGTGATGCTGTTAGTAGAGAACCTAAAATTACTCTATATATAACCAACTTTATCAGGAATCTTAAATTAAAGAAATGTATTGCAACAACTACTGAGATATTTGCAATTCCTATCTTTATCCATGGCAGAGGTTTTGGGATGAGACCTTCAATAATATATAAAACTGCTGATATAGAGATAAAAGTTAGAAGATATTTATCTTCTTGTTTCAATTTATTCGCCTAAGATACTTATTATCATCTTATTAGTATCAAAAATTTCATTAATAACCTTGTTAATACTTTCAACAGTAACCATCTGATACATACTTATATCGTAATCCCATGCTGGTAGTGATTTCCCTATCCATATTCCATTGGAACAACTATCAGCAATATTAATAAGCGATTGTAACTGTATCGGAATTTTACCTATTAGATAACTCTTAGCCAAATCAACTTGATTTTGATTCACTCCATCTTTTCTCAGAGTTTCTAATATCTTCTTTGTTGTTTCTATTGCCTCAACTCTTTTTGAATTTTCTGTCTGCATACCTATTACAAAAAAACCTGTGTTAAACATATCGTAATTTATACTGAATACAGAGTATGCAAGCCCAAGCTCTTTCCTTATTTTTTCTGATAAAATTGATGTAAGATTCCCACCAAGTATAAACGCAAGTGTTTTCAGATCGTAAAAATTTTTATCTTTTTGCCCGTAAGATGGAAATAGAATGTATATATAAGATTGCTGTAGCTTCTTATTTTTAAAGATAGTATCATTTATGTTTGAAAATTGTGGAAGAGTATCTTTTTGTGGCATATCACCCTTTTGGGTATTTTTAAAATTTTCTTGAATAAAGTTAGTTATATCTTTTTGATTAATGTCACCCGCAAATGTTATTGTAATATTTTGATTGAGAAAAAATTTTTTGTAAAATTCGGTTATATCATTTATTGTAATGTTTTTTATATCTTCAATTTCTCCAAAAGGTGAGTGTGAATAGGCAGAGTTTTTAAATAATTTAACAACCCCTTCATGAATGGATAGATAGTCGTTGTTATTTTGATACGAAATTATCTTTTCAATGGTTTCTTTTCTAATATTTTCAAATTCTTTACTATCAAAAGATGGATAAAAAAGGATCTGTTTAAATATTTTGAATGCTTCGGAAGATTTGGTGGAGACAAATTTTACACCTATTTTAATAAAATCTCTATCACAATTTGCAAAAACCTCTATTCCGTTTTTATCAAGGTAATCTAAAAGTTTCTCAGTAGGATATTTGATTGTTCCACCCTTTTTTAGTAAATTAGTAAGTATAAAACTTGTTCCAAATTTCCCTTCAGTGTCGTATATACTCCCTGCTTTTATAGTAAGGTGAATTACTCCAATTCCAGTATTTGGTTGTTTATAATAGTAATATCTCAAACCTTTGAATTCTTTAATCCCATCTCCTGCAAATATGAATGTTGGTAAGAGCATGATAAATAATATCAAAGTAAAATTTATTTTCATTTTATTTACTCCTCTGACAGCTGGTTTTTGTATATTTTTCTGATTTCAATTAGGAAATTTCTAATCTCCTCTGAAGCATAATCAGGGTATGTCCATGGTAAAATTTCAAATTGGTTTTTATGAAATATAAGAGTGATATCTGCATAAATACCCTTTTCAAGATATACTCTATGAGTATAATTTTTGGTAGTAAGCAAAATAAAATTCTCTAAAGATAAGTAGCCCGGGTCAATGTTTACTGTTCTTCTATTTTCTTTGAGAAAGTAGCTCTCTATTTGATTACTTTTTAATTTGAGAAGTGCTATATTATCTCTTGGGAGAAGCTCTTTTAATACTACAAATTTCCTAAAAAGATCCCCACCCATCTCTTTTTCATAATATTTGGTGTGATTAAATATGAATGGTGGAGTTACTAACTCTAACTCTCCAAAATCAGACTCAATTATTTTTATTGATTTTTCTAATGTATCTGTATTATTTGTAAAAATACTTACGATTATTTTTACTTTGGAAGATGGTTTTACTGTGCCCATATTTAAATTTATAAATCATAAAGCAGTCTAAATCAAGAATTTTCTTTTATTTGTGTAATATGAAAATCTTTATAGAGGAAAAAGTTTATGAATAGTTATATTGAAACATTAAAATATAGTTTATCACTCCTTAAAAGTAATTTATTAGAAAAAAAAGTCCCTATTATTACAGCTTTTCCTTTGTTAGATGAGTATATATCAGATTATTTTATAAAATCTTCAAAGCAAGTAGATATGCAAAGTAATTTTGCATTAGTGGCAACAGGGAGTTTGGCACGCAGGGAGTTCTCTTTCTTTTCTGATATTGATATATTTATAATAGTTGAAGATAATAATACAGAGTTATCACAATTTATTATAGAGAATATAGTGTATCCATTATGGGACTTAAAAATGCATATTGGTTACAGCGTTAGAAACATTAATGAATTCATAGATTTTGCAATTAATGATGTTGTTGAGTGGACAAAAGTTTTAGATATAAAATTTATTTCAGGTAGTAAAAGTTTTTATCAAAATTTTATAGATAGAGTCTCAGTTGATGTTTTTAGAAAAGGTGTTGTAAATAAAAATCTTAAAGAAGTATTTATGCTTAGTGATGATAGGAGATATAAGATTGGGGATCTGAGTTCCCTTCTTGAACCAGATATAAAAAATAATCCTGGTGGCTTAAGAGATATAAACATAATACGTTGGTATAATACACTATTTTCTATGTTAAACAATAGTAGTATCCTAAATTCTCATGAATTAAGAAAATTGAAATACTCAAAAGACTTTTTCTTATCTATAAGGTTAATCTCTCATCTTTTAAACAACAAAAAGAATGATTTTATTAGTTTTGATAATCAGAGTAAAATTGCAGCTTTCTTATATGGTGAAAAAGAGGATAGAGCCGCTTATATAATGAAAAAATTTTATTTCAATTCAGAGTATGTAGATTATTTATACCAATACATAAGGGACAATTTCTACTCTAATTTTATTGTATCTTCTGTTAAATATAATAAAAAGATAGATGATAACTTCCACATCAATGATTCTAAACTATGTATGAAAGATTATTCAAGTATCTCCCAAAATCTCTCTCTTATAACAAAAGCTTTCTACTATTCACAAAAATTTAAACTATTTTTGTCTTACGAGTTGAGAGAGGCAATAAAAAATAATGTAAAAAAAATTAAAATTGATTTTATAAGAGATAAAAAAAATATAAATATTTTCTTTGAAATTCTTGAAAAAGGTTACGGTTATGCTACAACTTTGCGAAAAATGAACCAACTTAATTTTCTTACATATTTTATACCTGAATTTAAAAAGATCAAGTATAAAATAACTTACGATATGTATCACCAATATACTGTTGATATTCACTCACTGATAGTTGTTCAGGAGTTGAGAAATCTTTTTTCTGGAAGTTATATATTAGAATATCCCTTTATAACTGCATTGTCTCTTAATATTCCTAATAAAAAAATTATTTTATTTGCTGGACTTTTACACGATATTGGGAAAGGGGAGGACGGTGAAGAGTCGCATCTTATAAAAGGTGAACGGATAGTTGTCAAAATTCTTAAAAGGATGGGTATTGGTGAGAAAGAGAGTAGTATAATGAGATTTTTAGTTAGAAATCATACTCTAATGATAAATACTGCTTTGAGAAGGGATATAAAAAATGAAGAGGAAGTTATAAATTTTGCTAATATTGTGAAAAGTTTAGAAAATCTTAATTATCTGTTTTTATTATCTTTTGCTGATTTAAAAGGTGTTTCACCAAAATCATTTGATAAATGGCACTATACTTTACTTCAAGATTTATATATCAAAACTTTTTCGGTTATTTCACATAAGAAATTTGAGTTTGCAACGATTCAGGATAAAATAGTTCAGGTTAAATCATTTATTATAGAAAATATTCCACAAAAAGAGGAATCTTTTTTTGATAAGTTTATTGATAAATTATCTAGAAAATTAATTCAGAATTTTAATGAAAAAGAGATATTTGAAATATATATCTTGTTAAAGGATCAGGAGAAACTCCCTTTTGTCCATATACTGTTTAACAGTGAAATAAAAGTTTTCAAAGTTGTTGTAAAATCGTATAATCTACATGGGATATTTAACAATATTGTTGGCATCCTTACTTTAAACAATCTAAATATAATAAGTGCAGAGATATACACAAATTTAGATGGAACAATAATAGATATATTTGAAGTTGTTTCTTTGTATGAAGATAATTATATTGATGATAAGATAGATAAATACAAAAAATCTATAGAGGATTCCCTTAATTTAAAGAAAAATGAAGATTTTGATAAACTGATTGAGGATAAAATATTAAAAAAAAGTTTTAGAAGTAAAAAATATAATGTAATTCCAATAATAAAATATAATAATTTAGAGAATGAATTTTTCACTATTTTAGAGATTATAGTCCAAGATTTCCCTGGAGTGCTCTATCTTATCACTAAAGTATTGTCTAAAAGAAATATAGATATACACTCTTCCAAAATTTCAACCCAAGGGATAAAGGCAATTGATACATTTTATATTACTGATATGAATGGAAATAAGATAATTGACCAGAAATTACAAGCAAAGATAGAGAGTGAACTCCTTGATTTAATATATAAAGTTTATTAAAAAGAGGGAAAAATCCAATTTTAATATCCCAAATTTTATAAATGAGAGGAATAAAAGGAATAAATGGATATAGCAGCTATTGACAAAAGATATATATGGCATCCTTGCACACAAATGAAGGACCATGAAGATTTTCCTATTATTGCTATAGATAAAGGGAAAGGAGTATATTTGTATGATATCTATGGAAATAAGATTCTTGATGCAATTTCATCTTGGTGGGTAAATCTATTTGGCCATTCTAATGAGAGGATAAATAATGTTTTAAAAGAGCAACTTGAAAAACTTGAACATGTTATATTTGCAGGGTTTACTCATGAACCTGCTGCAGTTTTGGTAGAAAATATAATAAAGATTATGCCTGATAATATAAGAAAAGTTTTTTTTGCTGATAATGGTTCATCAGCCGTAGAGGTTGCATTAAAAATGAGTTTTCAGTATTGGCAGCAATCTGGAAAGGTAAGTAAAACAAAATTTGTTGCACTTAAAGGTGGATATCATGGAGAAACTTTGGGAGCTCTTTCAGTTGGTGGGATTGATTTATATAAAAAAATATATAATCCTCTACTTTTAGAAACATTCTATGTTGATGCTCTTGAATGTTTTAATTGTAAATATGGGAAAAATAGAAACAACTGCACTGCTGAGTGTATTGAGACAATGGAGGCTATTTTATCTCAAAATCATCTTGAAATAGCTGCTGTTATAATTGAACCTATGGTTCAATGTGCTAATGGGATGAATATCTACTCTCCTATTTACTTAAAAAAATTGTCTTATCTTTGTCAGAATTTTAATATTCATCTGATTGCTGATGAAATTGCTGTTGGTTTTGGTAGAAGTGGGAAAATGTTTGCATTTGAGCATGCTCAAATAAAACCTGATATAATTTGTTTGTCAAAAGGTCTTACCGGAGGCTACCTTCCACTTTCACTTGTTTTGACTACTAATGAGATTTACAATGCTTTTTATGATGATTATTTTAAATCAAAAGCTTTTCTGCATAGTCATAGCTATACTGGGAACCCTTTGGCATGTTCAGCAGCTTGTGAAACATTAAAAATTTTTAGAGATGAAAATATTTTGATAAAAAACCTTGAAAAAATTCAAAAAATGTATAATATTCTATTTGAGTTATTTTGTGACCATCCTAATGTTGGAGAGATAAGGCAGTTAGGAATGATCGCAGCACTTGAAATATTAGAAGATAAAGAAAATAAGATTAAATTTGATCCCAAATTAAGAATAGGGTTCCAAATATATAAATATGCACTTTCAAAAGGTCTTTTGATAAGACCATTAGGTGATGTTATCTACTTTATGCCACCTTATATTATAGACGATGATGAGATATATTTTATGATTAAAACAACTAAAGATTCTTTAGATAAAATTATTAAACAGAGAGGTAAAAAATGCCGTTAGATCTCAAAATGAAAATTATTGTTGTGGATGATTTTGCAACAATGAGAAAAATTATCAAAAATATTCTTAGACAAATTGGATTTACAAATATTCTTGAAGCAGATGATGGTTCTACTGCTCTTCCGATATTGGAGAAAGAGAATATTGATCTTGTAGTTACAGACTGGAATATGCCTAAAATGAGTGGATTAGAACTTGTTAAAGCTATAAGGTCAAATCCCAACCTTAAAAATATCCCTGTTCTAATGGTTACAGCAGAAGCTCTTAAAGAAAATATTATAGAAGCTGTTAAAGCAGGTGTTAACAACTATGTCATAAAGCCTTTTACAGCACAGACATTGCAGGAGAAGATAGAAAAGATATTTGGATAGTAGTTTAAATAGACTTGAGCTATCCTTTGTTCTTAAAAAATTTTTTAAATTCTATTTTATTGATATTAAATATGAATAATTTACCATTTTCTATATTTTTAACATATAGGGCTAAACAATTAAAAATATATATCGATCTTATTTTGATAAATATAAATATAAATAGAAAATTTATAGGAATTAATTTTTGAATATCAAAGTATTAATAATTTCAGATAATGAAATTTACTTTAAGCCTATTATTGATTATTGCAACAATGACAAAAAAATATTGTTGCAGTTTGACAATAATCTAAATTTTGACAATATTGTTAAAAATAAGTTCGACATAATCTTGTTAGATTCAGCTCTTTGCAATAATTGGATTGAATTTCATCAGAAGATAAAAAATTATAATATAGGGATAATCTTTGTTGCTATTGTTTCAGATGTATCTGTTGAGGAAGTGAGGGCAGGATTTAAAGATGGTCTTTATGATATAATAAAAAAGGACAGTTTTTTATATGAGGGTTACAAAGTATTCCAACGGGTTCTTGAGACTGCTAAGATTTTAAAATCAACAGAAAAAATAAACCAATATTGCACTCATTCCATCAAATTTAATTTGCCAAGCGATGTGAATCTTGTAAGTGATACTGTTTTAGAAATTATCAATACAGCCAAATTAAAGGGTTTTATCAAAGATGCTGATACTGAGAATAATCTTAGATTGGCATATATAGAAGCAATTGTTAATGCTATTATTCATGGGAATAAATCTGATATAGAAAAAATAGTTATTATAGAGGTTCACATAGATAATATCAAAATGATTGTATCAATAGAAGATAGTGGTGATGGGTATGATGTTACTCAAATCCCTGATCCTATTGATATCGAAAATCTTTTAAAAACTTCTGGAAGAGGTATATTCTTAATAAAATCAGTAATGGATCAAGTTTTGTTTGAGAAAAATTGTTCAAAAATAGTATTAGTAAAGAATAGGAGTTAATTAATGGGATAAGAAGTATAGATATGCAGCAAATTTTAAATTATTCATCTAAAGTCGAACGTATGCAGCACCTTTACCAAGAGCAGGGTGAGATAAATAGATTGATGTTAGGTGAGGAGTTTAAAGAAATTGCTGAGAGGTTAAAGGAGCAAGTTGTAAAAACTGAGCCATCAGATAGTCAAAACAAAATTTCAGATAAAGAAGAGTCTGATTCAAATAGTAGCAATTCCTATCATAATAATCAGGGCAGTAAAAAAGATAAAGATAAGAAAGAGATTCATGTTATAGAGGAAGAGCATTCAAATATAGATATAAAAGTGTAGTTTTAAATTTTTCCATTTTCATTGTTCTAAATTGCTTGTCAAAAAAATAAAAGTTTGTTATTTTAACCATTAATATTTAATCTTGTATTTTCTTTTTTATAGGCATAGATATATTTGTTTAGTCTTAAAAATAAAATGATAAAAGAATCAAAAGGATTATAAATTGATAAAAGAATATATTAATTCATCAGATTTCTCTATTGAAAAAGCATTGACAGAGGTCATAAATGATAAAATGCCATTCAATAAATTACTTGGTTTTAAAGTAAATAAAATATCGGAAAATTCTGTTTCCATAATATTTGATATGTCAGAAAATCTTGTGGGGAATTTCCATCATAAAATTCTGCATGGGGGGGTTATCTCCTCTGTCCTTGATCTGGTTGGTGGATTTAATGCTTTTTTAGCACTTTTTAAAAAAGTATACACTTCTCTTGAATCTAATGAAAGAGTTGAAAAATTAAGTAATATAGCTACAATTGATTTGAGAGTTGATTATCTAAGACCTGGGAAAGGTAATTTTTTCCTTGCAGATGCGGCTATTTTAAGATTAGGCAATAAAATTGCAGTGACAAGGATGGAGCTAACAAACGATAAAGATGAACTAATTGCTCTTGGAACAGGGACTTATAGTGTAGGATAAATTTTTATGTCAAATTATCTAATAAAAAGATTTCTAAGTATGATTATTCTTTTGTTTGGAATAACCTTGCTATCTTTTTCTGTTATACAGCTTGCACCGGGATCACCTATTGATGTAGAAACATCACTGAATCCCAAACTATCAAAAGAAGCTAAAGAGCAGCTTATCAAATTTTATGGTTTAGACAAACCTATTTACATCCAATATTTTAACTGGCTAAAAAAAATAGTTGTTTTAGATTTTGGTTACTCATTTTCATCTGATCATAGGAAAGTTGTTGATAAAATAGTAGAGAGGATACCTATTACCCTTATTTTGAATTTTTTGTCAATTTTGATTATTTTTATGATTGGAATTCCGATAGGTGTAATTGTTTCTATATATCAAAATAGCTTTGTAGATAAGTTTTTTTCATTTTTTGTTTTTATTGGATTTGCATTGCCTACTTTTTG
The DNA here is from genome assembly GCA_020722945.1 of Candidatus Methylomirabilis sp. Taxonomy (GTDB): domain Bacteria; phylum DYJV01; class DYJV01; order DYJV01; family DYJV01; genus DYJV01. The sequence goes on from DYJV01000001.1 coordinate 21,465, forward strand.
GATTGCTCTTCTTCTTATGATGTTTTTTGGAATAAAATTGGGCTGGCTACCTATCTCAGGGATCAAATCATTCAATCATGAGAATCTTTCTTATCTTGCTAAAATTATTGACTATTCCAAACATTTGATTCTTCCCCTTTCTGTAAGCATAATAGGGGGTCTTGCGGGAATTTCAAGGTATGTAAGAGGGAATATGATTGAAGTTTTAAAAATGGATTGCATACTTGCTGCAAAAGCGAGAGGTATTTCTAAAGTTTCTATCTATATGAAACATGCTCTTAGGAATGCTTTGATTCCTGTTGTAACAATACTTGGATTATCTTTGCCCGGCTTAATAGGTGGAAGTGTTATTTTTGAGTCTATTTTTGGGATTCCGGGGATGGGGTTACTCTTTTATCAAAGTGTAATGGGGAGAGATTATCCTGTTATAATGGGAATACTTTTTATTGGTGCAATCCTTACCTTGTTGGGAAACTTACTTGCGGATATATGTTATGCTTTTGCTGATCCAAGAATTAGAAAGTAGTCTATGTTAAATCTAAAATTTAGAAAGAATATTTTATTTTTTTCAGGTATTATCTTAATTATTATACTCTTTATTTTTGCTATTTTTGCCCCTTATATAGCAAATTATAACCCCTCTGATATAGATATAAAAAGTATTCTTTCCCCACCATCACCAACCCACTTTTTAGGGACAGATGAGCTGGGGAGAGATGTTTTTTCAAGGCTTGTATATGCTTCAAGGGTTTCTATCAAGGTTGCTTTCCTTGCGATAAGTATATCAGTGGTTATAGGTGTTTTATTGGGTTCTGTTTCAGGGATATTTGGAGGGGCAGTTGATTCTTTTATTATGAGATTTGTTGATGTTATGTTATGTTTTCCAACTTTTTTTCTTATTCTTGCTGTTATTGCATATCTTGAGCCTTCTATCTTCAATGTTATGTTAATTATAGGAGCAACCAGCTGGATGGGAATCTGCAGGATGGTAAGAGCAGAGATACTCTCTTTAAAAAATAGGGAATTTGTTCTTTCAAGCCGTATAAGTGGAGCATCTATTAGCAGGATTTTATTTATACATATACTTCCAAATGTTTTGCCAGTTGTCTTGGTATATGCAACTTTAGGGATAGGTGGAGCAATCCTTACTGAATCTTCTCTCTCTTTTTTGGGTCTTGGAGTTCAGCCTCCTAATCCAAGCTGGGGTAATATGTTGATGAGTGGTAAAGATAATATAGAATTTGCTTGGTGGCTCTCTGTTTTTCCGGGTTGTTCAATCTTTGTAACTATAATTGCTTTTAACTTTATTGGTGAAGGGTTACAAGATATTTTAAATCCAAAAAAGCTAAATGAATCGTAATATTTTTGAACAATATTATCAAAAATATGATAAATGGTATGATGAAAAAAAATTTGTATACTTATCAGAACTTCAACTCCTAAAAAAGGTTTTATCTCATGTAGAAGGGTTATCTTTGGAAATTGGGGTTGGAAGTGGTAGATTTGCCTCTGAGCTGAATATTAGATATGGATTAGAACCTGCTTTTAATGCTATTAAAGTTGCTTCATCAAGGGGTGTAATTTCTATATCAGGAGTTGGTGAATCATTACCATTTAAAGATAATTCTTTTGATTTAATTCTTTCACTTACTGTATTTGAGTTTGTAAATGATTTAGATACTGTTTTAAATGAGATAAGAAGAGTTCTTGTTGGGAATGGAATTTTGTTAGTTTCTATTATTGATGCTGATTCTTTTTTGGGGAAAATATATAAAAGCAGTAGAGAATCTATATTTTATTCAAAAGCGAATATCTTTTCAGCTTCTGAACTTTTAAATATTCTTAACTCTTCAAAATTTGAGGTTGTAGAAATTTATCAGACTCTTTTTAAAAAATTAGAGAAGATAGAAGAATCACAAAATTATAAAAAAGGTTTTGGTGAGGGTGGATATGTTGTTTTTAAAGCAGTAACTAAAAAATAGTTTTATTTTTTTTATCTTTGTTGTATTTAGATTCTAATAAATAAAATTTATAAATTTGGAGGGAAGATAGATGGATGATAAGTTTGTTGAAGCTATTAAAGATTTTGCAAAAAAAAATGATAACAAAATAACTTGTTCAGATGCGTGGTCTTTAGCTGACAAATTTTTAGTCAAAAGGTCAGATATGGCTGATTTATTGACTAAATTAAATATAAAAATTATAAAATGTCAATTAGGTTGTTTTTAATAAAGGTGATTTGCTGTGAACGAAGAGAAGCTAATGAAATATTTTTTAGAAGCTAAAGATCTTGGAGTGATAGATGAACCTACTACGGTTGGAATTGGGGGGGACCCTGGTTGCACAGATTACATAAAGATATACCTAAAAATAAGCCAAAATGATATTATAGAAGATGCAAAAGCTCAAGTGTTTGGCTGTCATGTTGCGGTTGCTTGCACAAGTGCCTATTTGCAACTTATAAAGAACAAAAATATAAGAGATGCGGTAAATATAAAGTCAAAAGATGTTGTGAAAGAAGTTGGTGGTCTCTCTGATAAGAAAACGCATTGTTCAGAATTAGGACCTTTAGCTCTTGAAAATGCAATTTCTGATTATTTAATTAATAAATTATATGCAACTCAAGAAGATTCTTGATTTTATTTTCAATATAATTTATAATTATAATATATTTTTTTAAAAATTAAAAGGAAGCTATGAAAATAAAGATTGATTACAATTTTTGTATGGAAGATATCATAGGTAAAGATGGGATATCACAGAAAGAAATATCCAAATTATCCCAATCTACAGAAGAAGTTCATAAAAAAATTATTAAAGAGAGAGATAATGATATTATTGGTTTTTACAAATTACCTTTTTTAGATTGTAAAGATATTAAAAATAAAGCAAAAATTTTTCGAGAAAATTATAAAACTTGTGTCCTGATTGGAATAGGTGGTTCAGCATTAGGGGCAAATGCTATTTTTACTTCATTGTCAAAATTTTTTGATAATAGACTTTTTATTATTGATAATGTTGATCCAGATATATTTTATGAATTGATCGATAAGATAAATATCAAAGAAACTTTTTTTGTTGTAGTTAGTAAATCTGGTGGCACAGCAGAAACAATCAGTAATTTTTTGGTTTTTCGAAAGTATTTGATTGATAATCTTGGTTTTGAAGAGTATAAAAAGAGAGTTGTTATAATTACTGACTCTAAAAAGGGACCACTTAGAGAGTTAGTTTTATCTGAAAATTTAGAAAGTTTCTCTATCCCTGAAAATGTTGGGGGAAGATTTTCAGTTTTATCTGCTGCTGGGTTGTTTCCTTTAAGTTTTGTTGGAATAGATATAGAGCTAATCCTTGAAGGTGCAATATATATGAGTAATATCCTCCAAAATGATAATATTTTTGAGAATCCATCATATCTTCTTGGCTCCATACACTATTTAGCGTATCATAAAGGTAAATCTATAAATGTTTTTATGCCATATTCCTCTAAGCTACATAAAATTGCTGATTGGTTTATCCAACTATGGGCAGAAAGTCTTGGGAAAGAGCTTATAGGGATTACACCTCTCAAAGCAATTGGAGCTACTGACCAGCACTCTCAGTTACAGCTTTTTATGGAGGGTTCAAAAGATAAGCTCGTTACTTTTATTCAGATTGAGAAATTTAAAAATGATATACTGATTCCAGAGCAAGATATAAGTTCCAAATATAAATATCTGTTTAATCATTCTATGGGAGAGTTACTTAATAATGAGTGTAATGCTACTAAGGCTGCTCTTGCTATCAATGGTATTATGAATTATACTATTTTGCTTGAAGACCTAAATCCATTTATATTGGGAGAGTTACTTTTTATGTTTCAGGTGATGACTCATTATACAGGATATTTATTTGAAATTAATCCTTTCAATCAGCCAGGGGTTGAATTAGGTAAAGAATTTACCTACTCTATAATGGGAAGAGATAATTATGCAGAAAGACATCATGAGTATCTTAATTTGATAAGCAGAAGTAAAAAAGAGTATATCTTATAGTCCGGAGTATTTTATGAATGATGAGTTTTCAGAATTTTTTTCTGATTTTTTAGTTGAAGCAGAAGAGCATATAACCAATATAAATAATTACCTATTAGAGATAGAAAGTCAGTTTAAGCAGGGAGAAGAGACCAGTTATGAGAGAATAAATGCTATTTTTAGAGCTGTTCATACTATAAAAGGCCTTTCTGGAATGCTTGGTTTTGAACCTCTTCAAAAACTTGCTCATGCTATGGAAGATCTTATGGGTGAAGTTAGAGAAGGAAAGAAAAAGCTTTCTGAGCCTATATTTAATATTCTTTTTTTATCTTCTGATCGGATAAATCAGATGTTAGAAGAGATTAAGCTAAAAGGTTCTACTACTACTTCCCCTGACGATATTGTTAATAATTTAAGAGAAATAATAAGTAATAACATTGAGAAAAAAGAATCACCATCTCCAGAGTCTATAAATCTTGATTTTATTGATTTTAAAATCCCTATTGATGATTTAAAAATTACAGAGATAGAGAGTGCTCTTTTAAGAGATGTAATTAGTAAAGATTTAAATGTTTTTATGGTAGTTAAAGAGATTGCAGGTGGAATTTCAGAGGATAAATTTAATAAACTGCCAATATTTAAAGATATAGATAATTGTGCTGACCTAATATTATATAGACCCACAATAGAAAATATTATATTATCTAAAAAAGACTCTATTTTTTGTTACTTTATATTTTCATCAAATGAAAGTTTTGATACTATCAAAGATAAATTTTTTGATGAGATAAAAGTTTTGAGAGTCTCTCTTAATTTAGATAATAAAAAGATTCAGGAGAGTAAAATGGCTGAAGAATCAAATTTTGAAGTATTCAGATTAAAGGATGCAGGTTTTGATGAATCAATAGTTGCAGAATTTTTTGAGGAAGTTGATGAGCTCGTAGAAAGTCTTGATATGAATCTTCTTGAGCTTGAGAAATCTCCTCAGGATTCAGAAACATTGAATGCTATTTTTAGAGTTGCACATACGATTAAAGGTGCATCTTCAATGTTTGGGTTTGAACCTATTGTTAAGCTTACCCACTCTATGGAGAATCTCTTTGATAACCTTAGAAAAGGTTCTTTGATTGTTAACTCACAGATTATGGATATATTTTTTCAAGGGGTTGACCTTTTAAAATCGATGCTCTCCTCTTTAAAAAATAAAGGGATAATAGACCAAAATTTTATCCCTATTGTAAAAAATATTAATGATATACTCAACAATAAAGGGGGATCTATCCCATCATCAAAAAGCGAAGCTGATATTTCTGAGGTAAAAGATAGTAGTAAATCTCTAAATTCTTCTAATGGACTTGACATTGATCTTGACCCAGAGTTTTACAATGCTCTTTCGGAAAAAGAGATAAATTTCATTGGTGAGGAGATAGCGAAGGGGAATTATATATATGAAGTTGATATTATCTACCCTCAAGATGTTTTACAGACAACCTTTAAGCCATTTGAGGGATTGTTTACCGGAATAGAAATAGTTGGTGAATTGATATCTGTTTTACCTGATATTGGTAAAGTTCCTGAACTTTCAGATTACGACATAGAGAAATTTTACATTTCATTAAAAGTTATAATATCATCTAATCTTTCATTTGAATCTTTTAAATCAATGCTTGCAGGGTTTTCCGATACAATGGAGATGAATTTTAAAGAATTGAATAAGAGAAAAGATGACCATATAAAAATGATGAATATCGAAGATAAAAAAGATATAAAAATTCAAAATTCTAAACCTCAGGAGCCAATTATTGTGAAACAAGATAGTCCAATATTAAAACAGGAGGCTCCTTCAGATTCACAAGGGAAAGATAAAGCTGATTCCTCCGCTTCTAAAAAATCTGGAGCTAATACAATAAGAGTGGATTTAGAGAGACTTGATAAATTGTTAAATTTAGTCGGAGAATTTGTTATTGATAGGACAAGATTTGCACAAATAAGTCAGGAGCTTAGAGAAAAATTCCCGCATGATCCTCTAATTGTTCAATTGAATGAAACCAACCAGATATTTGGTAGACATATGAATGAGATACAAGAAGTCATAATGAGTGTCAGGATGATACCTATTGGCAATACTTTTAACAAATACCCAAGAATAGTGAGAGATTTAGCAAAAGATAGTGAAAAGGAGATAAATCTTGAAATAAGTGGGCAGGAGACAGAACTTGATAAAACTCTTGTTGAGGAGATAGGTGACCCTTTGGTTCACTTGATAAGAAATGCCATTGATCACGGAATTGAAAAGCCTGAGGAGAGAATAAAAAAGGGTAAACCTAAACAGGGCACAATTAAGCTTTCAGCTCATCATGAGGGTAACCATATTGTAATTACAATATCAGATGATGGCAATGGAATTGATACAGAGAGAGTGAGGTTAAAAGCTATTGAGAAGGGTTTGATAAGGGAAGATGACAATATGTCTAAAAAAGATCTTCTCAATCTTATTTTTGAACCTGGTTTTTCTACGGCTGCTAAGGTTACAAACATAAGTGGACGTGGTGTTGGTATGGATGTTGTAAAGAGAAATATCTCCAAGTTAAAGGGGATTGTTGATATTGATACATTTGTTGGTCAGGGCACTACAATAAAAATTAAATTACCGTTAACTTTAGCTATTATTCAGGTTTTAATGGTTCAAGTTGCAAGTGAAATATTTGCTATTCCTCTTCCATCTATTATTGAAACAATAAGAATAGCAAAAAATGAGATACAGATAATAGAAAACTATGAAATGATTACATTGAGAGATTCTGTATTGCCTATTGCAAGAATTAAAGATATTTTTGAGTTAGATGATAAATCAAATAAAGGCTCCCTTTCTTATAATAATGAACTTGAACTTGATGAAAGTGGAAAATATTTTATTGTTATTGTAGGACTTGCAGAGCAGAGAGTTGGTTTGATAGTTGACCGTCTTATTACCCAGCAAGAGGTAGTTATTAAATCTTTAGGAGCTCTGCTCAAAAATTCCCGAGGTATTGCTGGAGCAACTATACTTGGTAATGGTAAAGTTGCACTTATTTTAGATATTGGTGAAGTTATAGAAGGTCTTAAAAGTATTGGAGTTGCAACTTTTTAGATAAAAAAAGGGAGGGTATTTAAGTGGATATTAAAAAAAATGTAGAAGGTAGTATTTTTATAATTCAAATTGATGGGAATCTAATTCTTTCTGATCTTAAAGAGGCAAGAGATTTTGTAAAAAATTGCATTGATAACGAAAATGCTACCGAAATAATTTTTAATCTTGATAATGTTGATTTTATAGATTCTGCAGGTATAGGTTTTATTGTATCTGTTTTTAAATCTATAAAATCGAGAAATGGTAAATTTGGACTTGCATGTCTTAAATCAAAGCCTAAAGAAGTCTTTAAACTGACAAGGCTTGATAAAATTATCCCTATTTATGATAATGTAGAGAGGGCAAAGCAGGAGCTTTAAGATGATAGAGGAGAATATAAATAATCTTTTAAAGAGTGAAGATTTTGAGACAAAGATTAAATTTGATAATAGGGTTCAGATGGTTGGCTTCAAACTTGGCAATGAAGAGTATATGGTTGAAATCAATAAAATCCGTGAGATTATTATGACTGCTGAAATTACCTATGTGCCAAGAGTTTCTGCTTACTTTGAAGGAGTTATAAATCTTAGAGGTCGAATAGTCCCTATAATAAATCTCAGAAAGAAGTTAAATATGCCCATTCAGGAAATTACCAGAACTACAAGAATTTTAATTATGGAAATACTTGATATGAGTGTAGGTTTTATTGTTGATAGAATTACTAAGGTTATTATTATTCCTGAAAAAAATATAGATGCTACACCTACAACTTTTGGAAGTATTGCTGCAGAGTTCATAACTGGAGTGGGAAGATTTGAAAACAAAATAATTGGGTGGATAAATGTAGAAAAAATAATTGAAGATTGCATGGTAAAATAATGGAGGTTGTTTTAGGAATAGATTTTGGAACAACTAATTCAGTTGTTGCAACATTTATTAATAACCAGCCAGCAATCATAAAAAATAAAGATGGCAATAATATTACACCTTCTGTCGTATCTTATTCTAAGGATAAAGCCTTATTAGTAGGGGATTCAGCTAAAAGGCAGATAATTATAAACCCTGAAAATACAATCTCATCAATTAAACGCTTTATTGGAGATAAAAAAAAGTTTAAAGTTGGGAATGAATTTTTATCTCCTCACGAAATTGCTTCAAAGATATTATCATATATAAAAGAATCTGCTGAAGCTTTCTTTTCTACTCAAATTTCAAAAGCTATTATTACAGTTCCTGCATATTTTACAAATAATCAGAGAAATCTTACAAAATTAGCGGGTAAATTAGCTGGTCTTGATGTCCTTAGAATTTTGAATGAACCTACTGCTGCTGCTCTTTCATATGGGTTTGATAACAATTTTAAAGGGAATATTATGGTTTTTGACTTTGGTGGAGGAACATTTGATGTTTCTATACTTGAAGTTGAAGATGGTGTTTTTGAGGTAAAATCTACAGCAGGCAACAATTTTTTAGGTGGAGATGATTTTGATTTTAGAGTTGTTAATTTATTAATTGATGATTTTAAATCTAAATACAATATTGATTTAAAAAATGACAAAATGGCATTTCATAAAGTAAAAGAGCAGGCAGAGAAGGCAAAGATATCCTTATCTACAAGTAAAGAAGTCTTTATAAACATCCCTTTTATCTCTGCAGATGAGAATGGAGTTAAACATTTAGAATATTTATTGACTATAGAGGAATTTGACAAAATAACAGAAGATTTAGTTGATCAAACATTGGTATGTGTAGAAAATGCATTAAAAGATGCTTCTATGACCCCTGCAAATATTGATAATATAATATTTGTCGGTGGCTCAACCCAAATAAAGCAATTTTCTGATAAAATTTATCAATTTATGGGGAAACATCCTGAAAAAAATATTAACCCTATGTTTGCTGTTGCTATGGGAGCTGCTATACAAGGTAATATAATTGCAGGGGATAAGAAAGATATAGTTTTACTTGATGTAAATTCCCTTACTCTTGGTGTTGAGACAAAAGGGAATATATTTGTCCCTATAATAAACAGATGCACTACAATTCCTGTAAGGGAGAGTAGGCTTTTTACTACTGTGAGGGATAATCAAGATAGCGTCAACATAAATATTTATCAAGGGGAAAGCAATGATTGCTCATATAACTCTTTTATTGGGGCAATACAATTAACAAATATCCCTCCTCAACCTAAAGGTGTGCCCAGAGTAGAAGTTATTTTTGATATAGATGTTGATGGAATACTTAATATCTCTGTTATAGATCAAAAAAATGGTTGTAAGCAGGATATGACTGTTGATAATTGTTTTTTGGAGAGTCTATAATATATAATGAATAGAGAACAATATTATACATGCTTAAAAACTTTGAACCTTGACAATAGTGCTTCAATAGAAGACATCAAAAGAGCATATAGACTTTTAGTGAAGAGATACCATCCAGATATTGCAGGGAAAAGTGAATTCTGTGTTAATAAATTTAGAGAAATTACTAAGGCTTACAAGATATTACTGAATGAAAGAATAGATGTTTCATGTGAAACTAATAGTAGGAATTTTGCTTCTATTGTAAATAACCTTTTTTTGAAAAATTTAAATCTTAATAATTGTTTGTCCATTTTTAAAAGGAGTAGAAAATTTGAAGATGTTAAGTTTGACAAACTTTTTCTAAAAGAGGTTGACTCGTCAGTTCTATCTTTGGGTGAGGATGAGCTTATTTTTAGGTTAGAAGGGAGTGCAAACCTCTATGTTATGGTTGAAGCAGTAAAAGGATTATATAAGATTGCTTCTTTAGATGCTCTTATTGCAATAGTCAGTAATTATTATAAATACAGTAAAGATTTAAAACTTTTTGTATCTTTCCTTACCAAAAAAAAGATTGATATTATATCTCAGTGGCTAAATGAAATGATATTTTACGATAACTATAATATTTTAATATCAGTGTTATCTTATCTTTACAACATCAATGAGGATATTAAAGAGAGAAAATTAATAAAAAATTTTATAAGTGATAATATAGGTTTACTTAAATTTGAAGCATCAAAATTTTCTATTATATATAAGGGTGTTTTTTCAAGTAATGAGTTAAAATTTGGTGAAAAGTTGCTTTTTTCAAAAAAGATAGATGACCAGCAGCTTGGTGTTGCTCTTGGAGTTAAAAAAAAATTCAGCAATGTAAAGATAGGGAAAATTTTTGTAGATCTTGGATTTTTAACTTATAAAGAGCTTGAAGAGATTTTAAAAGATAGATGATCCTATAAACTTAAAAAAGGTTAATATGAAAGTAGGATTTTACAATTTTAATTATAAAAACAGTAATTTTGAAGTTTATAAAATAAAAGATATAGATGAATTGCAAAAAAAAGATATTGATTACCTTTTTATTTTTGCTGATAATGAACAAGAATTTCAAAATATATTGTCAAAATTATTTACTCAATCTTTAGAAGTAAAGTTTATACCTATATTAGAAAGAAAAAACCTTAAATTAATATCAAAATTTCTTTCTATGGGAGCAGTTACATTTATTTCTGAACCTTATGTTGAGAATATTGAAAAGAATTTATTACTACTTTCCAAGATAGATAAGCCTGAAAAACTTTCACCTTTTGTTGAAGAATTTGAAGGTATTATTGCCAAAAGTAACAAGATGTTTGATGTTTTTAGCACAATTAAAAAAGTTGCAAATAGTAGTTCTACTGTTTTGATAACAGGTAGTAGTGGGACTGGTAAAGAGCTTGTTGCTAAAGCACTTCATAATAGAAGTAGCAGGCGTGATAAACCTTTTGTTCCTATCAATTGTGGTGCTATCCCTGAAAATTTATTGGAGAGTGAATTATTTGGTTTTGCAAAAGGTTCTTTTACAGGTGCAAACTCAAATAAAGTTGGTAAATTGCAAATTGCAGATAAAGGGACACTATTTCTTGATGAGATAGGGGAAATGCCACTGCAGTTACAGGTAAAGTTATTAAGATTTCTTCAAGAAGGTGAAGTCCAGCCGATTGGTTTTGATAAACCTATAAAAGTAGATGTAAGAGTCGTTGCAGCTACAAACAAAAATTTAGGAGTTCTTATAAAGAATAAACTTTTTAGAGAGGATCTCTTCTTCAGACTGAATGTCATACACATTGACCTTCCTGATTTAAAAGATAGAGATGGTGATATCATGCTTCTTGCTGAATATTTTTTTAAGAAATTTACCAAAAAAAATCAGAAAGAGGAGCTTCTTGATGGAATCTCTGATGAAGCTATCTATATTATGGAAAATTACAGTTGGAATGGGAATGTCAGAGAGCTTGAGAATACAATAGAACGCCTTGTTATTCTGAAAGATTCTGGCTCTATACTCCCTTCAGATTTGCCTGCAAGATTTTTTGATAATTTTGATGATAGTGCAGAGTCTCTTGCTATTAGAAACGAGGATAATGATTTAGAATCTTTATCTTCAGATAGAAACTTCGAGGAGAAAGAATATCTTAATTCTATAATAAAAATTAGCAATGAGGGGATTGATCTTAACAATATAATTGAAAATCTTGAAACCAATCTTATTATTCAGGCATTAGAAAAAGCTGGAGGTGTAAAAGAGAAAGCAGCAAAACTCCTTAATATTAAAAGGACTACACTAATTGAAAAATTAAAACGTAAAAATCTTATGTAATCGAAATAATGAGAAAAACTTTATATATATTTTTTATTTTATCTCTATCTACTCTTATATATTCAGCAAATCTAAATTATCTTTTAGATATAAAATACAGAGATTTTCCTGATAAAAAATTTGTAAGATTGGTTTTATACCTCTCCACGCCTCCACTATTTCAAGAGATAAAAAAAAAAGACCCATATAATGTTGAGATAGTTTTAACTGATACAGATATAAAAAAATTTTATGGTAATCTAAAAATCCCATCTCAATTTATAAACGAAATATCTACAACTCAAAATAAGAAAAATTTAGTAATAAATATAAATCTAAAATCTGAAATAGTTGAATGGAGTCATATAAAATCAGATGCCCCCCCATTACTTTATATAAAAATAAGCACTAAAGATGCCAAAACACTTGAACCAAATAATATTGAAGACAACGGAACTTTACAAAAGTTTGACAATGCTACCCCAAAACAGCTACCACCTTCTCAAAAAATTATTCAAGACAATAGTTCAAAAATAGTAAAAAGAGACAATTTAACCAAACTTCATTCAGCGATAGATAATGGAACAATTTTGGATAATAAAAGTTCACAGATTAAACAAGATAAAAAGATTGAAGTTGACGAGAATATTTTAAAGATAAAGATTGATGAAGCAAGAAACTTTTATAATAAAGGTTTACAGCTTATGGCAGAAAAAAAATATACAGAAGCTATAGATATCTTTGATTATAATGTAAAAAATAGTGACAAAACAAATCCTTTTAATTTTAAGTCGAGATATAGGATAGTTGATTGTGTATATTATAATGGTGATCCAAAAGATGCAAAGTTGTATATGAGTTTAGTGAGGGAGTATATTGATTTGATAAGTAATTATCCTGACAAAGATGAGACTGGTTGGGCAGCTTTTCAACTTGCTAATTGCTATAAAAAAATGGGTTTCTTTGAAGAAGCATTAGGAAGCTACAAATATGTAATTAAATATTTCCCCGATTCTGAATATAAAGTCAATGCATCTATTGAGGAGGGGAATATACTATATTTATTGAAAAAATATCAAGATGCACTTAATAGTTACAAAGAGTTACTCACTAAATCGCCAGATTCTGTAATTGGGAACAACCTTAGATACCTCATTGGGAACTGTTTATATGAATTAAAAAAGTATAATGAAGCGAAAAATATTTACGAAGAAGCTCTCAAAAGGGATACTACTTTTGCGGATAAAAGCCCAGAAATGCTTTATAATATTGCAAATACCTATTTTTATCTAAAGAAGTATACTGTTGCAAGGGAGTATTTTATGAAAATAAGAAATCTTTTCCCTAATAGCAACTATTTTGACCTATCTCTATTAAAAATAGGGGAGACATACCTCCAAGACAAAGATTATAATTCTGCTCTATATATATTCAAAAGAGTTGTTGATGCTACTGAAAATACTGATAATATTATAGTTGCAAGACTTGAAATGGCAGATATTGGACTTGAAAAAAAGATAAAAGATAAAGATGTATATGAAAAATATAAAAATTTCTTAGATCCTGATACTGCATATAATTATATTATAAATAATTATGGCAACAATGAACTTGTCCAGATTGCTATGTCAAGGTTGATAAACTACTATTTAGACCAGAGTAGAAATAATGATGCGTTGATCTATCTTGAAGAGTTTTATTCAAGATTTCCTGAAAGCAATATCAAGCAAAAAATGGATGAAAAGATGTTGTTAGCATTAAATAAGTATATTCTTGATTTATTTAAAGTTTACGATTATGGGAAAGTGATATACTTTTATGAAAAATATAAAAATAGCTATTTAAAAGAGTTTAAACCTCTTGATGTGTATAAAGCTATCTTTTTATCCTACAAAAATCTTGATTTAAGTGGCCAAGGTCGAGATATATTAGAAAATTTATCAGCTAAATATAATAATGACCCTGACATTCAGTTTGAATTAATTGAAGATAGTTATAAAAGTAAAGCTTATAAAAAAGTTATCCTTGAAGCTGGAAAATATTATCAAAAATATCCTGAATCAAAAAAGATTAATAGAGTTAAATTTTATGAAGCATTATCGTATAAAAATCTTAAAAATTATCAGAAAGCGTCAAATATACTCTTTGATTTATTAAAATCTGATATTGTTAATGAGGATAAAGGGAGAGATGTTTTTTATCTTGCAGAAATATTTAGAGAAACAGGTGATTATGAGAATGCTTTAAAGCTTTACTCAACTGTTACAGAAAATTATAATGAGGAAATTTTAGGGAAAAATATAATTAAAGATTCATATTTTTATGCGGGGTATATGAAATATTTATTGAAAAATTATCAAGATGCTGTTAATGATTTCACTAATTTTAGAAATCTTTATCCTGAACATCATCCAGATGAAGTTATTTATTATATAATAAGTAGCTTTGCTAAAAATTCAAAATATGAAGAAGCACTCAATTTTTTTGAAAATAATAAAAATAATTTTAAAAATGAAGCTTTTTTAAAATTATCATCTGAAGTTATAGATAATATTAAATGGAGTCAAAAGTTAAACCTTGATGGAAAATAGTGTTGTAATCATAAATAACAATCTCAAGACTCTGGAGCAATTCTCTGAAATAATAAAAGATTTACAGTTCAAGCCTCTCCTTTTTCACGATGTTGCAGAGGGTTTAAAATACATAGAACGTAGCACCCCATATCTATTAATTACAGATATATTTTTCAGTGAGTATAGTCCTGAAGAGTATTGGAAAATCTTAAAATCATTAAGTGTTGCACCTATCCTAATTGTATCAGATAAACCTTCAAATGAATTTGGTCCTAATATGATTCGTGATGGTGCGATCGATTATTTACTCACTCCTATAGAAAGAGAGCAGATAAGGTTTATATTTGCAAAATTAAAATTAAAGGAGAAGAGGGATAAATTTATTCACAGGCAGTTTATCACAAATAATGCTAAAATGTTAAAAATTCTTAAAGTTGTTGAAGTTGCTGCTAAAAGTAAATCCACTGTCTTTATAAGGGGAGAAAGCGGAGTTGGTAAAGAGTTGATTGCAAGAATGATTCATGAAAAGAGCAATAGGAGTAATGGACCATTTGTTGCTGTTAATTGTGCTGCACTACCTGAAAATTTATTAGAAAGTGAGTTGTTTGGCCACGAAAAGGGGAGTTTTACAGGAGCAATAAATACAAAGCTTGGTAAATTTGAATTAGCAGATACAGGAACAATATTATTGGACGAGATTACTGAGATGAGTTTTCCACTTCAAGCAAAACTATTAAGAGTGCTCCAAGAGAGGGAGATAGATAGAATAGGTGGAAGAGAGCCTATCAAAATTGATATAAGAGTTATTGCTACTACAAATAGAGATATAAAGAAGATAATAGATGAGGGGAATTTTAGGGATGATCTTTATTACAGATTAAATGTTATCCCTGTCCTAATTCCACCACTTAGAGAGAGAAAGGATGATATCTCAATACTTGGAAAATTTTTTATAGAAAAGCATTGTATGCTCAATCAGATACCGGTTAAATCAATATCTGAGTATGCAATAAAGAAATTGCAGGAGTATGATTGGCCCGGTAATGTAAGGGAGCTTGAAAATATTATTGAACGAGCCGTAATTGTAACTATTGGTAATATAATTGATCAAAATTCTATATTTTTTGAAGATGATATAGAGAGTATTTACGATAATGATATCCAAACAGAACAATGCACCAATACAGATTTGGACAACCAATACCAAATTCCACACAATAGTAATCAGCAGGGTGGTATCTCTATAAAACCTGGAACAACTATCTCAGAGATGGAGAAAAAACTGATTGTTGAAACATTAAAATCGGTCAACCTAAACAGAACTCTTGCGGCAGAATTACTTGGGATAACTGTCAGGACATTGAGAAACAAATTAAATGAATACAAAGAGTTTGGAATAATTTTATAGAATTTTGCGAGTATAAATCAACTATATGAATTTTAATAAATACAAAAAAGTTTCCAACCCTGTTCAGTATCTTGGACTTGATATAAATTCTGTTCATAAAAATTTCGATTCTGCAAAAGTTAAATTTTTACTTGCATTCCCAGATTTATACCAAATTGCCTCATCTAATCTTGGAACACAGATTCTATATAATATAATCAATAAACATGAATATTACCTATGTGATAAAATTTTTGCTCCAGATGTAGATATGATGAATATGATATCTAATGGAGAATTACCATATCTATCTCTTTATAGTAGAAGAGAAGCTTTAGACTTTGATATAATAGGATTCTCTTTGCAGTATGAGCTTAGCTTCACTACTGTTTTGAAGATGCTTGAGCTTATGGGTATTCCATTATATGCAAGGGATAGAGTTGGAGATGATTCTATTCCAATTATCTGTGCAGGTGGACCTGTTGTATTTAATCCTTTGCCTGTAGCCTCTTTTTTCGATTTTTTCTTAATAGGGGATGGAGAGGAAGCTGTTATTGAGAAATGTGAAATTATAGATAGATATAAAGGATGTGGTAAAAGTAAAATAATAGAGGAGTTGTCGAAGATAGATGGTGTATATACCCCTCTTTCTAATAAAAAAATAGTTAAAAAAAGATTTATTACAAATTTTAAACCTGAAGATTCTATCTATAATCCGATAGTTCCTTTAGCAAAAAGTGTTCATGAAAGGTGTGTTGTAGAGATATCAAGAGGTTGTACGAGAGGTTGCAGATTTTGTCAGGCAGGGATGATTTACAGACCTGTAAGGGAGAAAAATATATTAGAAGTATTAAACACAGCCAAAGAATCTATAAAAAATAGCGGTTATGACGAATGTTCTATTTTATCTCTCTCTGTAGGTGATTACTCTCTGCTTGAAGAGTTGATTTTGGGACTTAAATATCTTGATTCATCAATTTCATTACCATCTATAAGAGCTGACAAAATTAATGACAATATATTAAAAATTTTATCAGAGCGTGAAAGGACAGGTTTTACAATTGCACCTGAAGCTGGGAGTGAAAGATTAAGGGCAGTTATAAACAAAAATCTTACTGAGCAGGATATAGAAGAGTCTGTAACTTTCCTTTTCAAAAATGGGTGGAATCTTATAAAGCTCTACTTTATGATAGGGTTACCTTATGAACGATTTGAGGATGTTGAAGATATTGTAAAATTATCTTTTAAAATTGCAAAAATAGGGAGGAGTTTCTCTAAAAACAATAGGATAAATGTCAGTATCAGCACATTTATCCCCAAGCCTCACACCCCTTTCCAATGGTTTGGACAAGAGAATATTGATTCAATTAAGAGTAAATTAAGATATCTGAAAGATTCTTTCAAAAAAGGTAAAAATATAAATTTAAAGTGGCATACCCCTGAAATGAGCCTTCTTGAAGCTGTTTTGTCAAGAGGTGACCGAGATGTTGAGCGTATAATCTATGGTGCATACAAAAATGGTGCATATCTTGATAGCTGGGGAGATAAATTTGATTATAAATTATGGGTTCAATCCTCTGATAGCGAACAATATTTACTAAATAAGATTGCAGAGAAAAATTATCTTTTGGAAGATGAATTGCCTTGGGATTTTATTGATATAGGAGTATCTAAAGCTTTTTTAAAAAAGGAGTATCTACTTGCAGTTGAAGGGCTTCAAACCCCTGATTGTAGATTTGATAAATGCTCAGGGTGTGGTGTATGTAGTGGAGAGTTAAAAAATATATTTTCAGAGAAAATAGATAAAGAGCATCTTAAAATTCATAATAATTTTATTACAAATAGCGTAGCAGATGATTATAAGAGAGTTATTTTTGAGTTTGAAAAGTTAGGGGCATCCTCATTACTTGGTCAGATTGATACTACTAAGCTAATATTAAAGGGATTAAAAAACTCTTCAGCAAAGTATAAATATAGTGAAGGTTTTAAGCCAAAATTAAAAATTACTCAATCTCCACCTGCACCATTTGGAGTGGCGAGTAAAAGTGAATTTTTTGAAGTATATATTTCGCAATGTTCTGATTTTGATAAACTGGTAGAAGGTATGAATAAGTTTTTTTCTGGAATTATAGTTATAAAAAGTTATTTTGAGAATATTAACAAAATTAACCTTATGAGAGATGTAAAAGCTTCAGTTTATTCAGTAAAGATAGCTGCCCTTCCACCTATTGAAGATGAACTTATTGAATCTATAGAAAAAGTATCTGATAAGTTTTACATAAATATCAAATACTTAAATGGTAAGCATCTTAATATTAAGAAATTCCTTGATTCAGCTTTAAAAGATTTTATTTCCCCTGAAGAGATTGATTTAATAGAGATTAGAAGAGAAAAATTTATTTATTAATTGATTTTTTTTAATACTTTACAGTATGGCATCAAGTGGTAGTTATAAAAACTATAAAACCGTGAGAGGATAAAAAAGTGGAGTATTCTTGAATTAGGGTGTTTAGAGTTATTAAATTTTAAGCTCTTTTCAAAGATATTTATTGTAATATTGTTTAATAGAATAATCTCTATTTTATCTCTAAAATTTAAACTATTTATCAGGTATCTATTTGTTATGCATTGGTTTTTTATTTTATAAGAAGATAGGGGGTAATGATGAAGCTGAAACTTAAATACAAAATATTAATTCCTATTGTAATCTTATTTTTAATCTTTATTCTTGGTGTAGTTTTCTTTATAAAACAAGATTTTAACTCTATTTCAAGGTATTTCATCGACTCAAATGTTCAAACAACGGTCAAGCATATTCAAGATAGTATTAATATGAGAGGTGAGCGTTGTATCTTTGCTGTTTCAGGGCTTTCTACTAATACTCTTGTTTTAGATTCTTATAGAATGAATGACTCAATGGCGAGGAGATTTTTACGGACATATGTTGACCCTGTTGTTAATAAAATAAAGTTGGATACAGGATTAAAAGATGTAAAAATTCATTTTCACAGAGCTCCAGCAAAGAGTCTTTTGAGATTATGGAAAAAAGAGGGTGATAAAGATGGAGGTGATGACCTTAGCAGTTTTAGAGAGACTATACTTGAAGTTGCAAAGAATAAAAAAGCAGTTAAAGGTATAGAAATTGGAAAAGAGGGTTTAGCTATAAGGGGGATAGTCCCTATTTTTGATAATTCGGCTAATTATATCGGTTCTGTTGAAATAGTTGATAACTTTGAAAATATAATTAACTCTCTTAATAATCCAAAACTGAAAATATCTATCTTTGTAAAAAATGAGTTTACTAAGTTGCTTAAAGATTCTTTAAATAACCCTAAAATAGGTGAATTTACTATTTTAAAGAAAGAGCAGTATGATGAATTTAAAAACTATTTTTCTGCTCAATTTTTAAAGCAGGGAGTTGAAAAAACTGTTGTTAGTCAAAATAATCCTAACTCTCTTGAGGCTGTTTTCCCAGTTAAAGATTTTAAAGGGAGAGTTGTTGCTGTTGTTACTATGATTTATGACATATCTGATGTTGCATCTCTTGTAAAAAAAGATATAATTAAATTTATTGGAATTACTTTGACCATATTAGTTCTATTTATCATAGTTCTTTTCTTTACTTTAGGGTTTTTAGTTTCTCCTTTATTAAAAGTAACAGAGACTCTAAAAGCTATCTCTGAGGGGAGTGGTGATTTAAGTGTCAGAATAGATGTCAAAACCAACGATGAATTTTCAGAGCTTGCAAATTACTTTAATAGTTTTGTTCAAAAGTTAAATAATATGATCTTTGATATAAAATTGTCAAGCCAGAGTATAGAGCGAGAGAATATAGTTTTACTTGAACAGGCATCTACTATTTTAAAAAATAGTAATGATATTTTTGATAACATCTCCTCAACTGCATCTGCTTCTGAAGAGATATCTTCTGTCTTATCATCACTTGCAAGCAGCACAAATCTCTTAAAAAGAAACAGCAATATAATGATGGAGGAGAACAACAAGCTATTTGCTGATATTGAAGATATTAACAAATATATAGAAAAACTTGACCATATCGTAAAAGATGTAATTGAATTTACAGAAAAGAGCAGTAGAAGTTCAAATACTCTTGAATCAAACTCTTCAGATATCAATAATATAATTCTTGATTTTGGAAATGTTCTTAAAAATATTTTCAATGCTATTGAAATAGTAAAAGGTTCTGCTGCTAATATATCTGATTCAATCAACTCTGTTGCTTCAGCAGTAGAGGAACAGGCAAAGAGTATCGATGATGTTTCTGTTAGAGCGAATGATTCTTATAAGAGTTCTGAATATAATGTAACTCTTATAGAAGCAAGTAAAAAAGAGATGGATAAAGTAGTAAATAGGATGAATAATATAGGTATTACAATAAAATCTCTTGGTGAGACAATGGGTAATCTCTCAGAGTCTGTTAATAATATAGAAGAGATAATTTCTTTGATAGATGAAATTAGTGAACAAACTAATTTACTTGCTCTTAATGCAGCGATAGAAGCCGCAAGGGCAGGAGAAGCAGGTAAAGGTTTTGCTGTTGTTGCTGATGAAGTTAGGAAACTCTCTGAAAGGAGTGAAGAGGCTACCAAAAAGATAAAGGAGATTATTGGTCTAATGGTAAAAGAGGCGAATCTTGCCTCTAATAAGAGTGAAAAAGGTATAGAAGAGATGGATAGTGGTCTTACTATGATATCTGATACAAGTAAGCAGCTTGAAAAGATAGTTGAAGAATCTTATAAATCTAAAAATTTTGTCCATCAAATTGCTATTGCATCATCTGAGCAGAGGGAAGTTGTTCATCAGATAACAAATTCAGTTTCTGGTGTTGTAGATAAAGTTAATGATATTAATGCAAAAGTTGTTGATTTTTCTGATAATCTCCAGATAGTAAAAGATGAATTTGACAAAATAATAAATTCAAATAAAGATATATCTGCTGAAATAGAGCAGCAGAAGATAATTACTGGGGAGCTAAAAGATTTGACTGTTGAATTAGAGGATATAAAAAATCATACAAAAAATATTGCAGTAGAGTCTATCTCTGCTGGGAAAATTGTTTTACTTGCTATTAATGAGATGTCCAATCAGATAGCTTCAATAGAGAGTGGTTCAGAGGAGCAGTCGATTGCTTCAAACTCTATTTCACTTTCTATTAACAATATTAAAGATATGAGTGATAATCTTAAAAATATTTCTGAGGAAAATCAGAAAATCACTGATGAAATTAGCAAGATTACCAGCGGACTTATGAAATTAGTTGCAGGCTTTAAACTTAAAAGAGATGTTTCTATAGAAGTTAGAGATAGTAAGATATAAGTTTATTTGAGTTAAAATTTTATAACTGAGGAGGTAAACCTTGTTTAAAAAGATACTTTATATTTTATGTTTTTCATCTCTTATCTTATTTTATAATTTTGAATTGTTTGCTAAGAATATCAAAATTATTACAAGTATCTATCCGATATTCGAAATAACCAAAAATATAATCCCGGATGGATATGAGCTTAATTTTGTTGTTCCTGCAGGTGCAAATCCACATACATTTGAACCTACTGTTAACAAAGCTACTCAAATCAAAGAAGCGGATCTATTTATCTCTGTTTCAAAACATTTTGATGGTTGGATAGAGAAATTTATAAAAAATGATTGTAGAGTTATTTATCTTGAAGAGGATCAGAAGAAAAATCCCCATATATGGTTGTCCCCAACATTAGTTTTAGAAAAGTTAGATAAGATAAATCGTGCAATAGGAGATCTATCACCTGAAGATAAAGCTACTATTGATAGCAAAGTCCAATCGTATAAATCTCAGATAGAAAAATTAATTTCTGATTCAAAAGATAAACTTTCATCTATAAAGTCTCGTAATTTTATCCAATATCACCCTGCATGGGATTATTTTGCTTCCGATTTTGGATTAAATATTGTTGGAACACTCTCAAAAGGTGAAGGCTTGGTGATCTCCCCTCAAAAATATAACCAGCTTATTGATAGTGCAAAAAAAAATAATGTCCAGTCAATTATAGTGGATCTTAAAGGACAGGAGGAGATTTTGAGTAATTTTTCAAAAGTTACAAAAGCAAAGATATTGAGGCTGGATCCACTTGGAAGGCCTCCGATTACTTATTTAGATTTAATAAAAGAGAATGTTTCAAGGATTGTTGAAGCAGATAAAATTGTCAAATAGCGTGTAAACCTCCATCTAATTTTTACTTGTTTATACATCTTAAATTTACAGTTTACACACTTTTTTTACACCATCCCATTTTTGGAGAATTGTCTCAAAAGTTTGAGCATAAATATTATAAAAATCTTTACTGTATAAGACCATTGCTATTTTTTCAAAATTGTTCTCTTTGCAATAGTTTAATATTGTAGAAATTGCAATTTCTGATGCCTCTTGGACGGGGTATCTGTATACTCCTGTGCTAATGGAGGGGAAGGCTATTGTCTTGACCCCATTTTGGATAGCGAGTTTTAAAGAGTTGTTGTATGAATTCATTAAAAGTTGGGCTTCGTTGTTTCTCCCGCCTCTCCAGATTGGACCTACTGTATGTATCACAAATTTTGATGGAAGTTTGCCGGCTGTTGTAATTACTGCTTCTCCTGTAGGAAGAGATCCAATCTTTTTAATTATTTTTTTACATTCATTGAGAATATCTTCCCCACCTGCAGAATGAATTGCTCCATCAACTCCACCACCACCCATAAGAGTAGAGTTGGCAGCATTGACTATTGCATCAAATTTGACTATTGTAATGTCTCCATGAATTAGTGAGATTGTTGTATTATTGATGAGTTTATCCATTTATAACCCCCCCAATTAAAATAACTTCATCTCTTTTTTTGATATCATACGAATTTAATCTTCATTAAATAATGATTTCTAAACCGTTAAATTTAGGTAGTTTTTTAACTATAGATGTAAAATTCTAAAATTTAGTTTGCATAAGTTTTAGGTATAGTTAATAAAAATAATTAATAGATGAGAAATTTAAGATTCCCCATCTATTAAAGAGTTATCCTAATATTATTTTTGCTATTTTATCGTAATTTGCCTCTACTGTAAGAGGTTTGTCAGATATTTTAATTGCGTTGTCAGGGTCTTTTAACCCATGACCTGTAAGAGTGCAAACGATAGTCTCTCCTCCATTAAAAAATTTCTTTGATGAGAGTTTTAGTAGGCCTGCAATGGTTGCAGCACTTGCTGGTTCACAAAATACGCCCTCTTTTTCTGCAATTAATTTGTAAGCTGATAAAATTTCCTCGTCAGAAACCATATCTATTAGACCATTAGAATCATCTCTTGCTTTTTCTGCTTGATGCCAGCTTGCAGGATTACCTATTCTTATTGCTGTTGCTACAGTTTCTGGATTGTCTATTTTGTAACCTCTCACAATAGGTGCAGAACCTTCTGCCTGAAAGCCTAACATTTTTGGTAGATTTACAGAGAGTTTCTCTTTAAAATATTCGGTGTAGCCCATCCAATAAGCCGTTATATTTCCTGCATTACCGACAGGGAGGCAGTGATAATCTGGTGCTTTGCCAAGTGCATCTACTATTTCAAAAGCTGCTGTTTTCTGACCTTGTAATCTGTATGGATTTATTGAATTTACTATTGTTATTGGTGATTTTTCACCTATTTCTCTAACGAGATTTAATGCTTCATCAAAATTCCCTTTGACCTGAATAACTTTTGCCCCATGCATCATTGCTTGAGATAATTTACCAAGAGCTATTTTGCCTTCAGGTATTAGAACAAACGCTTTCAATCCAGCTCTTGAAGCGTAAGCTGATGCTGATGCAGAGGTATTACCAGTGGATGCACATATAACAGCTTTTGAGCCATTTTCAAGTGCATTTGTTACAGCCATTGTCATTCCACGATCTTTAAAAGATCCGGTAGGATTTAACCCCTCGTATTTGAAGTATAGCTCTATATTTTCCCCTATCATTTCATTTATATATTTAGCTTTAATGAGTGGAGTATTCCCCTCATTAAGGGTAACAATTTTACTCTCATCTTTTATCGGTAAAAATTTTTTATACTGTTTAATTAATCCTTCCCACATATTCCGCTCCTTTTTTTTAATAATCCTCTCTTAAAAAGAGATGGTTTGATATTTAAATTTTTTATGATTTTTAAATTAGTTCACTCTTTTTGAAAATTGAGAAGATTTTGTAACCCTCTTTTTCGATATTTTCAAGTCCACCCTCCTCTCTATCAACAAGAACAACTATTAATCCTATTTTGTAACCCTCTTCCTCTACTATTTTGGCTGCTTTTAGTATTGATCCACCTGTAGTTATTACATCTTCAACTATTGCAACAACATTACCCTTTTTTAAGTTTTTATCCCCTTCAATCCAAAGTTTCTTCCCATGTCCTTTAGGTTCTTTCCTCACAATAAAAGCATTTATAGGGGATTGTTCGAGATAGCTTACTAATGCAACTGAAGTAGCAATGGGGTCGGCTCCAAGTGTAGGTCCACCTACAGCAGTTATTTGTGGGGTAAAATTTTTTATGATATCAAACATCAATTTCCCTGTAAGATACCCACCTTCAGCATTTAATGTAGTTTGCTTGCCATCAAAATAAAAGTTGCTCTTTCTACCTGAAACAAGGGTAATTTCTCTATTTTCATAAGATAGTTCCATTATAATTTTTTTTAGTCTCTCTCTCATTGCTGCTCCTTAATTTTAATATTGTAAAATTTTTATCTTTTAAATTATTTTAAAAAATAATCAGGTGATTTTAAATTTTTCTCTCAAATGGTTAGAGAAAAGTTTATTTAACTCAAAGACACGTAAAGCATCGTCCTCTTTCATTGACCCTGTACCACAGCTTGGAGTAATAAAAGATTGTTTAAATAACTCCTCTCTGTCAAGACCTTTTTTGGAAAGTTGTGAAACTGCTTTATTAAAAATGGTGTCAATTTCGTCGATGGTTATATCTCGTATCTTCTCATTTGTGGGGATAATACCCCAAGCAAGAAATCCACCATTTTGAATGAAATTTTTGATATCATCTCCATATAGTAAAAAATTATCCATATACAGAAAAGCGTCAAAATTTATAATGTTGACATTACTTTTTAAAATCAATGACCAATCAGTATTCCCACAGCAATGAATCCCTGATAATCCTGAAATTTTGCTAAAACATCTGTTAAAAATATCGATGATAATATCTTCAGGCATATTAAAGAAAGCTGACCCGTATGAAACCATGTAAGGTTCGTCAAAGAAGATTATCATATTTTCACCAAAAAAATCTTCCTGCCACTTACCTTTGATTCCGACGAGCTCGGTGATTATATCACGATATTCATCATTGTATATAAGACTCTTCTTCATTTTATCTGTAACAGTAAGCCCAAAGCTTATAGGACCTGTAACATGACCTTTAAGCATCGTATATTTTAGCTGGGAGTTATTTAAAATATTTTTTAAAAGGTATAAACATTTTGTAAATGTTTCACTTATTTTAAAAAAATTACTATTTTCATTTAATATATTTTCGTAAAAAACCTCTTTTTCTCTGTTTGATACAATATCTGTATCAACAAAAATAGAACCTTTATCTATCGATAAAACTGCACCGGGAAGAGCTTCTGAGTATTGGATATACATATTCTCATAATTATTTAGATTAGGCATCTGTGGCCAATAAGGGAAAGAAGGGTAGTAAGATATTGCAGTATCACAGCAAAATTGAGGGGAGGTAAAAGGCATGCTTCCAATTCCGAGTGGGAGGAGATTTGCACTTATAGGACAACTTTTCATATTTTGTGCTCCTTAAATCTTTTTTAGAGTTTTTAATTTGAGTTTTTAGTAAAAAATCAGATAAAATTTCTCATATAAATTATTCTGTCCCTTAACTTTGCTGCTTCTTCAAACTCAAGATTATTTGCAGCTTTTTTCATATTTGCTTCAAGCTCTTTTATAATGGCATTAAGCTTTTTCTTTGGAAGTTTCTCTAAATCCTCAGATTGGTAACTGCTGTCAGGAATATCGAAATAATCAGTCATATATAATAAATTTACATTTTCAGCAATTTTTTTGTTAATTGTTTGTGGAGTAATACCATTTTCAATATTGTATTTTATCTGTTTGGCTCTTCTTCTCTCAGTTTCTTTTACTGTGTTCTCTATTGATCTGGTAATAACATCTGCATAAAGAATGGCTCTTCCTTCAGAATTTCTTGCTGTTCTGCCTATAGTTTGTATAAGTGATGTTTCTGAGCGTAAAAACCCCTCTTTATCAGCATCGAGTATTGCTACAAGTGCAACCTCAGGGATATCAAGCCCTTCTCTCAACAGATTTATTCCAACTAAAACATCGTAGCTCTTTTTTCTAAGCTCCCGTATTATCTCTATCCTTTGAAGTGTATCTATCTCTGAATGTAGGTAAATTGCTTTTATCCCCATATCTTTTAAGTAATCGGTAAGATTTTCAGCCATCCTTTTTGTAAGTGTAGTTACGAGGACTCTAAACCCTTTTTCAATAGTTGAATTTATTTCACCTATTAGGTCATCTATCTGATTTTTAGCTGGTTTTATAACTATTTGAGGGTCAAGTAGCCCAGTTGGTCTAATTATCTGCTCTACTATAAACTCAGATGATTTTTTAATTTCATAATCTGAAGGTGTTGCTGATACAAAAATTATCTGATTAATCATATTTTCAAACTCTTCAAACTTCAGGGGTCTATTATCAAGAGCACTCGGGAGTCTAAAGCCGTAATCTACAAGTGTCTCTTTTCTTGCCCTATCTCCACGATACATACCGTGGAGTTGAGGAATAGTAACATGGGATTCATCTATTACAAGTAGATAATCTTTTGGGAAATAATCGAGAAGGGTGGGAGGTTGTTCACCTGCTTTCCTATTGGTAATGTATCTTGAATAATTTTCTATACCTTTGCAGTAACCCATCTCTTGAAGGAATTCAATATCGTAATTACATCTCTGTTCTAACCTTGCTGCTTCTAATATCTTATTTTGAGACCTTAACTCTTGTAATCTATCTTTTAACTCCTCTTTTATGGCAGAAACAGAATTTTTTAAGGTTAATTCAGTTGCCACATAGTGGGAACTTGGATATATTGCAATTTTATCTTTTTTAGTTAATGTCTTGCCTGTGATTGGGTCAAAATTGTATATATTCTCGATGAAATCTCCAAATAAAGTGATCCTGACTGCAATATCTTCTTCATATGCAGGGAAAACTTCAATAATATCACCCTTGACTCTAAAAGTCCCTCTATGAAAATCGTATTCACTCCTTTCATATTGAATCTCTATAAGTTTTTTTAAAATTATTTCACGGCTAATCTCTTTTCCTGTTTCAAGGTGGAGCATCATCCCTGTGTATGCTTCAGGTGAGCCAAGTCCGTAAATACAAGATACACTTGCTATGATGATAACATCATTTCTTTCAAATAGTGAGTAAGTGGCTCTATGTCTTAACTTATCAATGGTTTCATTCACAGATGTATCTTTTTCTATATAAATATCTGTTGTTGGGATGTAGGCCTCTGGTTGGTAGTAATCGTAATAACTTACGAAGTATTCAACTGCATTGTCTGGGAAGAAAGTTTTAAACTCCTCATAAAGCTGAGCAGCAAGTGTTTTGTTGTGGGTGAGGATTAGGGTTGGTTTGCCTATATTATGAATGACATTGGCTATTGTGAATGTTTTACCTGAGCCTGTGACGCCTAAAAGTGTTTGGTATTTGTTATCCTCTTTGAGCCATTTTGTAAGTGAATCTATTGCTTCTCTCTGGTCGCCTTGAGGTTCAAAAGTGCAGGTTAATTTGAAATGACTCATAACTCTTTATCTTTTTTCCTATTCTCTGCTATTGAAGAGATTTCATCAAGGAATTTCTGCTCAATTAACTTTATCTCATTAAGGTAATCTTCATATTTTTTAGCTTTCAGGTTCTCTATTATTTTTCTCTCTTTTCTTGCTTTAAAGAGTTCTTTTTCAAGTTGTTTGAGCTGGTTATTTAGAGTTTGTAGCTCTTTGGTTTGATTGTTGAGAGTCTCGGTTACTCTTACAATGTAGTTATCTATAAGGATTAGCTCTTTGATATTTATGTTTTTCTCTTTACGAGCTTTAGATGAGGTTATTTGATTTTTTGTTTCTTGAATTTTTAGGATGAGTGCTTCTACTTCACGTTTTTTGAGCTGAAAATTCTTTATTGCTTCATCTTCTTTTATTTTACGATACTTTAGAATACTTTCAAGTTTAAATTTGAACATAAAATTTTCTCAGATTCTTCAAATGGAAAATTAATTTTAAAATATTTTTAAATTAATTTTCTACTATATACTCTCAAATTGATTTGTCAACTAAAAAACCTTTAAAAGATATGTTAAATAAATTGATAGGAAGATGTTTGAAGAGGGGGGAGTCCCCCTCATATTATATTTTAATAACTAATTGCTTTTCTGATCATACATATTCCAAATTCCACAAGGGCATACATAAGCACAAAAACCACAACCGATACATAAATCTTCATTAACGGTATATTCATAAGAGTTACCCTCTTTCTCAACTCTTGTAATTGCATTTTGAAAGCATGTTTGCTCACATATCATGCAATCTCTGCAATTTCCACAAGACATACATCTATTTGACTCATCTTCAGGAGATACTCCACTATTTTTTGTCCTATCGTAATATTCATATCTAATTTTGCTGTAGTTGATAACCTCTCTATCATCCCAATTAAAGTTGTTACCTGAAAGTAGTGAATCTATAAAATATGCAGCTCTTCTCCCTTTCCCTAATGCATCTGTAATAAGCCCTTGAGAAGTAACATCACCTATTGCAAATATTTTTGGGTCAGATGTCTCACAATTTTTATTAGCTTTGATATAACCTCTGTTGAGTTCCAACATATTTTCAGGTAAAAATTTTATATCTGGAGTTTCCCCAATAGATATAAATACAACATCAGCATCAAGATATGAGTTATCTTTGAAAAATATTTTTTTCTCGTTTTTATCGTATTTTGATGTAAATTTGGGGTATAATATCTCTGTCCCTTTCTCTTTTGCCAACATCTGCTCTTTACCAAAACTAAGTGGTTGCTGAATATCAACTGCAATTACTTTTTTTGCACCAAGATTGTATGCTTCACAACATATATCCATACCAACATTTCCAGCTCCTATCACAACAACTTTTTTGCCTGTAAGATCTGTAGGTTTACCTATATTGATACTTTTCAAGAAAACTATCCCGGGTATAACATCCTCATAGCCTTCAAAAGGGATTACTCTTGGGGCGTGAGCACCAGATGCAATTACTATTTTATCATAATCTTTATAGATCTTATTAAAAAGATCTCTGTCAATATTAGTGCCTGTTTTTATCTCTACTCCAATACTTCTGAATCGCTCAATCTCTTTTTTTAATATCTCCTCAGGGAGTCTATGTTTTGGGATGCATTGATGGATTTTCCCTCCAAGTTGCTCCTCTTTTTCAAAGAGAGTTACTTTGTAACCTTCTATTCTGAGTCTCCATGCGGCTGCAATACCTGCAGGTCCACCACCTATTACAGCTACTTTCTGATTTTTATCAGATTTTATTGAAGGTGCAGGTAAATTTATGCTTAATCTTCCGAGATAAGCTATATCAACAGGTTCATTGAGATGAATACTCCTTGAGCATGCGTCCATACAAGGGTTGGGACACACATAACCGCAAACAGAGCCGGGAAAAGGTGAATATTCAAGGACAAGTTTTAATGCCTCTTCCTCCTGCCCGTTTCTCAATAACCAAGTTCTCTTCTGTGTTGGAATACCTGTAGGGCAGCTGTATGAACATGGAGCGTTGAATTTGTTATTTTCCCATTTTGGAATTTGTCTTCTATTCTCTCCTGTTGCAATAAAGGGTATGACACTATTGTCTATGTCGATAAGGTCTGCGAAAATTCCACCTTTACCAACCTCTTTTTCCCATATATTATTTCTAAAATCTGAGATAGGAAGATGTTCTCTCTTTATTTTTGCTCTATCCTCTGGAGATAGACTTACTACTTTTTTCCAATCATCTATAGATTTTGTCAATTTTCTGTAATATCTTTTCCGATCGATAGCCTCAAGATAATCTTTCATATTCTCTGTAAGCCATTTCCAATCCTCTTGGTTAAGATTGTCAACTTTAACATCAGAGTAGCTAAACCCTTCAGCTTTCCCTCTGAAGTAAATTGTCCCTCCAACCATACCAACGCAAGGTCTGTATCCTAAAACGTTATTAGGATTTCTTGGCTCTACTCCACAAACAACAGCTATCCCGCCAGCTTTGAATTCAGCAAATGAATCCCCCACATCTCTGAAATACCAAGATTGAAGAGGTTCAAACCTTGGATTTCTTTTTGTCATGGTGTCGCATCTTGCTCCGCCACTCCCTTGAACATATAGTATCCCTTGAGCACCTGCGTTGTGAGCTCCATTACCCACATCTCCAAGAACAGTTATTTTTGCACCACAGTTCATCCAACCTGTATCGTCTGAAGCTGAGCTATGAACAACTATCTCTGTGCCAAACATCCCCATGCCTCCAACTCTTTGACCGGGTGAATTAAAAACTTCTACAAGGATAGATTTGCCATTTGGTTTGATTCTACCACCAATACCGTGTTGCCCGTCAGCATAAATTTTTAAATGAGTATACCCTTCACCCACTTTTTTCTGGATGTCAAATTCGAGATCCTTTGAAGCTACTCTCTCAGCATTTATGTTGCCATCTATTTTGATTAATTTTCTTTTCATTGTTTACCCCTTCAATTTGTAAGGTTTTAAAATTAACAGGCGTAGTCTATCTTTAGTCTATCAGCAATAGATTTATCCATTACTGACAATCCGTCACTCATCCCAATAGGAAGTTCAGTGCTTCTACCCATAGGTGCAAAAATTTTCTTAAGCTCTATGTTGGCTGATTTGAATATATCTACTACTCTTTCAGCAACCTTTTCTGAATCGAGTCTTTTGTATAATTTGGGATCTTGAGTTGTAATCCCTTTTGGGCAGAGTCCAAGGTTGCATACATTGCATCTATTCTTCTCATCTCCAAGACACCCTGCTGCTGCCTGCATAATGTATTTGCCGATACTTACAGCACTTGCACCGAGCATTATCATTGCAGCTGCATTTGCTGCGAGATTTCCTGTTTTCCCAATACCACCAGCGGCAATAAGTGGTAATTCATTCTGTTTCCCTGATGCAACAAGATCAAGATAACACTCTCTAAGATTTGAAACAATTGGGTGTCCCATTTTGTCCAGAGAAACATTGTATGCAGCACCAGTCCCACCATCTTCACCATCGATAGATAGTGCTGCTGCAAAAGGATTTCTTGCAAGGTTATTTAATACTGCTTTGGCGGTCTTTGTGCCAGATATCTTAGGATAAACAGGGACCCTGAACCCAAATGCCATGCTCATAGATGTCAGCATTTTTGCAACTGCTTCCTCAATTGAGTATTTTGTCTGATGAGTTGGTGGAGATGGGAGGTCTACATTCATAGGAACTCCTCTTATTTTTGCTATTAGAGGTAAAACTTTTTGTGCCATTAACAATCCACCATCACCAGGTTTTGCACCTTGTCCATACTTAATCTCTATCCCAGCAGGGTCCTCTTTCATATGAGGGATTGCATGTATTATCTCGTCCCACCCGAAATAGCCTGATGCTATCTGTAAAATCATATACTTTATAAATCTCGATTTTAGTAATCTTGGAGGAGCACCACCCTCCCCTGAACACATTACAACAGGTAGCTTCTCCACTTCGTTCAGATAGGTAACTCCCATAATTAGTCCCTCCCACATTCTTGGAGAGAGTGCACCCATTGACATAGAGCCTATCATAATTGGGAATATTTCTCTTACAGGTGGAACAAATGCAGTATCATCAATAAAGAGAGAGTTATCCTCCTCTTTGCAGAATATTGGAAGTTTCTCTGCTGGCAGAATCCTTCCAATGTAGGATCTTATATTAAATTCATGCCTCTGTGCATCAAGTGCAGGATCAGTAAGCATGGATATCCTTGTGAATTTTAATTTATCGAGAGTTGAAACATCGGGGTCGTTTCTTCTACCTCCCCGTTTGTAAGGTTCTCCATCTTGATTCTTGTGTATCAGAAATTTGTTTGAAGGATTAAACTCAGGAAATATGGCATTATTTGGGCAAACCATATTACACATATTGCATCCGACACAATTTCTGTTTATATCGGTAACTTGTTTTATCCCATGAACAACTTTTTTTACAGTTTGTGGTGTAGGGAATGGTCCTTCGCTCTCTACTAATCTTTTTACAAAAACAGCAGGCTCTATTGCTTTGACAGGACAAACAGCAGTGCATTTACCGCATCTTGTGCATTTTGAAGAATCCCAATTAATTATATATGGTAACTCTTTTAATGAAAGTTTATGGTTGTAGTCTTGCCTAATTTTTGGTTCCATATTTTTATCTCCTCTGCTCCTTGTTGAACATAAATAAAATCATATTTCATAGGAAAAACATCGTTTTTTATGTCTCTATCTGGTATAGCAGATGTAATTCCACATATTTCAGACATTAATGCAATTTTCCCTCTAACACCGCCAACTGCTCCTGGTCTCAGCTTCTTTGAATCTTGAACCATAAATACAGTATTATCTTTATCACATCCTATTATGCAGTTGGGCCCATCGATTGTGAGCATTCTCAAAGATTTCTTTATTAATTTTAATATTTTGATATCTTTTCTTGTAGATTGCTCAAATTCATGGTCAAACATTGGGGTGATAATATCTTTGTAATAAATTAGAGGGTATTTTAAAATATTTCTTGAATAGTGCAAGATATGTGCAAAAACTTCACTATCACTATTATAGCCTATATATCCGGGTTGTTTTCTGCTTGTAAGGAACTCTTTTATAGGTATAAAAGCTGTATTTTCACCATTTGTCATGGTAAAGTATCCTTGTATGAAAAATGGATGGCATGCGTAGAGGTTTATTGCATAATTTGTATTTTGTCTACCTTGTGCAAAAATTATTTTTGCTTTTAATGAATCTTGTTTGTCAAGACCAAAAAAAGTTCCAACATCAAGGGGGTCACCTATCTCTTTTAAAGTGATTGTATCTGGCCAAAATGAAAAAACAGTGATTGAACCATCCAATTCACCAATTGCTCTTATTTCGAGCCTTGTTTTGAGATAAAAATCTTCCTTCTCCTCTTCTGTTTTATCTTTAAAGTAGAGAGGGTAATCGTATACATTGACGATGTAATGCTCTTTCGGGATTATGTCACTTGAATTTTTTAGGTTGAGATTTGGCTTCCACCTATATTTTATTTGAAAACCTTTTTCATGCATAAAAGCGTTTAGTTTTTCATAACCTACTGCTGTTGCAATACATGAAAGTATAGGGAACCCCTTAAAATCTTCAAAATTGCCTCCAAGATCTCGTAAAACAAGCCCTAATCCTGAAGCATCATGCCCCTCTTTCATTGTCTCAAGAGCTACAATGTTTTCAAAGGGTGAAAAGTAAGAATTTGAAACAATTGCACTTAACCTGCACATTAAATTCTCCTTGCTTTAAGGTTATTTTTAAAAAATAGGGTAAGATAAAAACAAGCAATAGCCATTCCAAAATTTTTATTAGTTTGTTAATGTGTAAAATTAGTTACTCTGATTATAATTGTAAAGTTAAAGAAGATCGCATTTTTAAAGTAATTTTTATATTTTTCAATTTAATTTTCAAAGAGCTATCCTGACTAATTTTAAGTTAAATATTTGATACATGTTTGTTCTTTATCTCTGTATTGATACAAATTTGTTTTTATTTTTTATGGAATTGAAACTCTCTTTATAAATATCTAAATTGAGTAAAAAGGAATGGGTGTTATGGCACAATTAGATTGATAAATTTGTCTGATATTTCAATTCTGTTTATTGATTGAAAATCTTGGAAAAAATCACCATCAAATTGAGAGTAGAGATCTTTGCTATTTAAAATTTTTATTTTTCTCCCCTTTATTGTCTCTTTTGTAAAAAAAATTGTTAAAAGTGACAATTTTGTTAGCTTTCTGATAATAAGTATTTCAAAATAATCTTCAAATAGTGATGCATTCTTAAAAATTTTGAAATTCCCTCCATATTTTTCTGTTTTATTTAATATTAATGTCTCTACATTGTATTTTTCTCCATCTATTTCTACTGTAAATTCTCTTAACTTATTTAAATTGTTGAGGCATTTAAAAAAAGATAAAATATATGATACAACTCTAAACCTCTTTTTCAAGTCAAGGTTTACTTTTGAAGTTACAAAACCGTCAATCCCCACTCCACAACTAAAAATAAAATATTTTTTAAAAGTTCCACTCTCTGATAGAGCAACACCCAATGTTACTTTTTTACTTTTACCATTAAAAATGGTTAAAAGATTTTTTTCTATATTTTTTGGTAATAGCAGCTCTTTTGCAAGGACATTTGCAGTGCCAAAGGGGATGATACCAACTTTTACATTATGGTATGTGGATTCATAAATTAATCCCTCGGCTATTTGATTTATTGTTCCATCTCCACCCACTCCAATTATAGTTGTTTCTTTACCATTATACTCTTTTGAAATTTCACGAGATAATATCGTTGTGTGACCTGAATAACTTGATTTGACTATTTTGTAATCGGTTTTCCTCTGTTTGAAAAACTCCTCTATAAAGTAAATATCCTCTTTTTTTGCTTTTGATAAAGGATTGACTATAATAAAAAATTTCATAGAAATTAACCTAATTGTAATTTGAATTTTTTAATAAGTAATCTGCTAATGTAAAAAGATAGAAATCCTATAAAAATCCCCCCTAATATATCGAGAATATAGTGAAATCTGAGAAAAAATGTTGAAATAGATAGTAGTATAAAGATAGTTAGAAAAAGAGGGAATAGATTCTTTGTAATCTTGGAATATATTAGAACAATTAGAGCAATTGCAACATGAGAGCTTGGCATTGCTGAACCTGGTAACTCTCCATGTTTGTAGAAAAAAGATATTATATCTTTAAATAAACCGCCATTTATAGGAAAGTGTTTAATTTCAAATGGACCTGCTAATGGAATGAAAATGTATAAAATATAGCAGATATAGTATGTAAGCATTAGAGAGAAAAGGAATTTATGAAAAATTACTCTACCCTTTTTGTAAAGGATAAAACCTAATAAAGGGATAATCAGGTAGTAAGAGAAGTAAGATAGGTACATTATTTCGTTTAGTAAAAAATTATTTTTGGTCAAAGTTAGGAGAGTTATCCCAATATCCAAGCCAAAAAGCTCTTCCTCTAATGTGTAAAAATATTTATCCCAAAAACCTTCAAAGAAAATTTGGTTAAGATACCCGGTCTGTTTATATAAAAATGATACAATAATCAGCGGATACCAATTTCTAATCAGGAGTATAAAAGATAATATCTTATGAGTAATTGGTTTGTAAGGGGTTGAGAGCTTGTTATAAAAATTTTCTGAGCTGATTTGCTCTAAAATTAAAATAAATATATAAATGCCAAAGATAAAGGTAAGATGAAACAGAATATTAGCTTTATAATGAATCGGATTCTGAGCCCCGATAATGATTAATATTTCAACAAGAGTAAGATAAATGAATGTTATTTTGTCTGTAAGGGTTAGAGCCATCGCTGTTCTTTATACCATTTGTAAGTCTCTTTTACTGCTTCGTGAAATGTTTTTTTAGGTTTGAATTGGAGTATGGATGCTGCTTTTGCTGCTGAGCATTTCCATGATGGCTGTAATATCTCTGATAATTTATCACTATTTAGAAGTGGGGGGTATCCTGATACTCTATAAAATAGGTTAATAATTGGGGAAATTGATTTTATTAAAAATTTTGGGATAGTAATTTTTAAAGATTTTTTATCCTCTGCTTGTTCAATTGCTGATAAGATGTCTAAAATAGTATGTGGTTGTTCGTAACTTAGAAAAAATGTTTGATTCAATGCAAGTTGGTTATTTAATATTTTTATAATAAAATTTACCAAATCATCCACGAATAACAAGCTATAAGAGTTTGTTAGCTCCCCTGAAATTAATGAAATTCCCCCTTTTACCATTTTAAAGTAGCTAAGAATGTCTTTGTCACCTGGTCCAAAAACAGCAGGTGGTCTTATGATTGTGTAGGGAATCTTGCTTTTTATAACCATTTTTTCTGCAATTAACTTGCTCAGACCGTAATTTGATACTGGTCTTGGAGTAGAAGTTTCATCAGGTGTTTTATTTATAGATGGTCCACATGCTGCCAAGCTACTTATGAATATAAATTGCTTGGCATTTACTTTTTTTGCAAATTTTAATAGTTCAACTGTTGTAAGAGTATTTGAAATATAAAAATTATTACTGTTGATACTTTTTGTCAGACCAGCTATATGAATAACGATATCTATATTTTTTACTTGATTTTTGTGATAATTTTTATTTATATTTAAGATATCATCATTAATAATCTCTATATTAAAATGCTTAAATTTATTGATATTTTTTCTTGATATAACAGTGAGTTCTAAATCCTTGATAACACTCATTTTTGAAATAAGGTTGTAGCCAATAAATCCATTTGCTCCTGTAATTAGAACATTCATAAGTTTTATTGTATGATTAACGACAAAGTTTGTCAATAATCAAAAAATATAAAAATAAATATTGACAATTTTAAATCCTAATGATAATTATTCTTAATAATTTTTTTATAAAAAAAAGGGGGGTTATATGGCATCATTAAAAGGTTCAAAAACAGAGAGAAACATCCTTACTGCTTTTTCAGGAGAGTCTCAAGCAAGAAACAGATATACCTATTTTTCTTCTCAGGCTAAAAAAGAGGGTTTTGAGCAGATAGCTTTTATCTTTGAAGAGACTGCAAATCAAGAGAAGGAGCATGCTAAAAGATTATTCAAGCTTTTGGAGGGTGGAGAAGTAGAAATTTCTGCAACTTTCCCTGCTGGTAAAATAGGTAGCACAGTTGACAATCTTCTTGAAGCTGCTGGTGGCGAACATTACGAATATTCTGTAATGTATCCAGATTTTGCCAAAGTTGCAAGAGTGGAGGGCTTTGAAAATATTGCAAGAATATTTGAAGCTATTGCAGTTGCGGAGAAGTTTCATGAAGAGAGGTATAAGGATTTTGCTAAAAATATAAAAGATGGCAAGGTGTTTAGCAAGGGTAAAAGTGTTGTATGGAGATGTAGAAACTGTGGCTATGTTCACGAAGGGGAGACAGCATTAGATGTTTGCCCTGCTTGTGCTCATCCACAGGCTTACTTTGAAATTATATCTAAAAACTG
Source organism: Candidatus Methylomirabilis sp. (assembly GCA_020722945.1). Classification (GTDB taxonomy): domain Bacteria; phylum DYJV01; class DYJV01; order DYJV01; family DYJV01; genus DYJV01. Next base: position 58,552 of record DYJV01000001.1, read on the forward strand.
GTAATAAGTTGGAAAGTTATAGGATATTACCAATTTTTATGAGTGATTTTTATAAAAGGGGGTAGAGATGCAAGATAATTTTAAAGCTCTAAAAATAAGTGATAATGTTTATTGGGTTGGTGCTATAGATTGGAAAATAAGGGATTTTCATGGATATCTTACCAGCCGAGGGACAACATACAATGCGTATCTTATAATTGCTGATAAGGTAACATTGGTAGATACAGTAAAATCCCCATACATGAAGGAACTGCTTTCAAGAATTTCCTCTGTAATTGATCCTAAAAAGATTGACTATATAATTTCTCAGCATTCAGAGATGGACCATTCAGGGTGTATTCCTGAAATTATAAATATTATAAATCCTGAAAAAGTATTTACTTCAGTTGCGGGGGCAAAAGTATTAAAAGAACACTTTGATTTTGATTATGATTTGACTCCTGTAAAAAATGGGGAGAGTATATCTTTGGGTAATATGAATTTATCTTTTTATGAAACCAAAATGCTTCATTGGCCTGAAAGTATGATATCTTACCTTGACAAAGATCAGATTTTATTCTCCCAAGATGGTTTTGGGCTTCACCTTGCAACATATGAGAGATTTTCAGATCAGCTCCCTGAATATCTATGGTTTGAAGAAGCAGCAAAATATTATGCAAATATCCTTCTCCCTTATTCAAAACTAATTTTGAAGTTACTTGATACTCTCAATGCAATGAAGCTTAACATTAAAATTTTGGCAAATGATCATGGTCCTATTTTTAGAGGGGGTGATATTTTTAAAATAATTTCTTATTACAGTTATTGGGCGACTCAATCCCCTACAAATAAAGCTGTTATAATTTACGATACAATGTGGAACAGCACAGAGCTTATGGCTCGTGTAATAGCTGAAGGTCTTTTTTCGGCTGGGGCAATCCCTGTGGTAATGTCTACAAAGGTTTCTCACCGAAGTGATATTATTACTCAGCTTCTTGATGCAGGTGCTATGGTGGTTGGAGCACCTACTATAAACAATATGATGTTTCCTGAAATTCAGGATGTAATGTCTTATGTCAGAGGACTCAAACCTGAAAATCTTATAGGGTTTACATTTGGTTCTTACGGTTGGAGTGGCGAAGGTCCCAAACAGCTCAAAATTTACCTTGAAGAGATGAAGGTAAAAATTATAAGGGATGAATTGAGAGTCAAAAATGTTCCTAAAGATGCTGCACTTAAAGAGTGTTTCGAAGCTGGAAAGGCTTTGGGTGAAATTATAAAGGATTACCCTAAATGCAAATTTCTTTAAAAGATTACCTTGAAGAGCTTTACCAAAATTACAACAGAAGAGATTTTGTAAATCCTGATCCATTGCAGTTTCTTTATCTTTATGATGATCCAAGGGATATCGAAATTGCTGCAATGGTTGGAGCATCACTTGCTTATGGGAGAGTTGAAATAATAGTAAAAAATTTAAGCAGTATATTTGCTAAAACAGGTAAACCATTTCAATATATTTTGAGAAAAAAAGAGAGTGATATAAAGAGTGATTTTGTAGATTTTAAACATAGATTTACAACCGGCAGAGAGATATCAGATATGTTTATACTTCTTAAAAGGATATATGATAGCGGCTTGTCTCTATTTGATTTTTTTTACAACATATATAGAAATTCTGATAATAATCTTATTGTTACTCTTCAGAAATTTTCCAATCATTTTTCAAGTTGTGATTCACTTATCCCTGATGTATGCAAAGGTAGTGCCTGCAAACGTCTTTTTCTTATGCTGCGATGGCTTGTCAGAAAGGACAATGTTGATCTGGGACTCTGGGATAAACTCCCTTCGAGTGAGCTAATTATCCCACTTGATACACATATGTTGAATATTTCATTGAAATTAAATTTTATTAAAACAAAATGTAATTCATTAAAAAATGCAATTGAAGTTACAGAAAAATTTAAAAAAATTAATTCTATGGATCCGGTAAAGTATGATTTTGTTCTTACCAGATTTGGTATTAGAAGAGATTTTGATATTAATCAGCTTGTTTTTTTATCTTAATTTTTAAATTGAAGGAGGTTTTCTATGGATTATCCATTATGGATTATACCAGGTATTAGTGGTGCAATGGTTATTGCAATTAATGCAATTCTTCATGTTTTAATCTCGCATTTTGCTGTTGGCATGGGACTTTTTGTTGCTGTTGCAGAGCTAAAAGCTATAAAAAGTGGTGATAGAGATTATGTTGATTTTGTAAAAAATAGTAGTAAGCTTATTCTTCTTATCTCAGCAATTATAGGTGCTTTGACAGGGGTAGGGATATGGTTTACCATTGCTCTTGTTTCCCCTTCAGGGACTAGCTCTCTGATACACAATTATGTTTGGGGATGGGCTATTGAGTGGATTTTCTTTGTTCTTGAGATAGTTGCAATTCTTGTCTACTACTATACATGGGATAAAGTTTCAGACAAGTTTCATAATTTTGTTGGATGGCTTTATTTTATTGGTGCATATTTAAGTCTTGTTATTATAAATGGAATAATAACATTCCAGCTTACTCCAGGCAACTGGCTCAAAACTCATGCTTTTTGGGACGGATTTTTTAATCCTACTTACTTCCCTTCCCTTGTTGGAAGGTCAGGTATATGTTTCTTTCTGGCAGGAGTTTTTGCAACTCTTGTTTTATCATTTATGAAAAATATGGATATAAAAGCCAAAGCTGGTAGGTTGGCAGGATGGTTCTTGATTTTTGGGATTATCTTGACTTACTTAGGGTTCTTCTGGTGGCAAAATGCTATCCCTGCTCAAGTAAGACAAAACTTTTTAGGTGCAAACACAATACTTACAGATTTTTACAAATATGCTTCTATGCTTGGGATAGTTACTTTTGTAATAGCATTTATCTTTACAATGGTTGTTCCTAAAAAGATGAATATCGTAATTTCTCTTATACTTCTTATTTTATCTCAGCTTGCTTTTGGTTATTATGAATTTACGAGGGAGAGAGCGAGAAAACCTTATGTAATAGTTGATTATATGTATTCACACGGTATTTTAAAAAGTGAAGTTGAAAAGCTCAATAAAGATGGGATATTGTCAAAAGTAAAATGGGCTAATCCAAGGCACTCCCAAGACCCAATAGTTGTTGGTAGAGCTGTTTTTGATGCTCAATGTATAATTTGTCACGATCTACACTATTTTAATGCAAAACCTTTATTTGATAATATCAAAGGTATGGATTCTGAAAGTATAAAATCTGATATTCTTGAGTCCCTTGATGCTAATCCTCTTATGCCCCCATTTATTGGGAACGAAAAAGAGAAAGATGCACTTGCTCTCTACTTAGAATATTTAGGTAAAAACGTAAAAAAATAAAGGAGGATTACTATGGATAAAGTTTTAAATTTAATTCCATCACCAGATGTTTCACCATTACCAAGTCCACCAGAACTTTTTATATTCTTTATAGTGTTTACATTTATCATTCATATACTATTTATGAACTTAACACTTGGTGGAAGTATTCTATTTGTGATTTCAAAATACTTCTCAAAAGACAAATTTAAAGGCATTGCAAAAGAGATAGGGTCAGTAAATACTTTCAATATCTCCCTTACGATTACTACTGGTATTGCTCCACTCCTTTTCTATCAGGTTGTTTATGGTCAGTTTTTTTACTCCTCCTCTATCTTGCTTGGTTGGAAGTGGCTTTTTGCATTAATTGCAATAGTTTCTGCGTATTATGGATATTATCTTTACAAAATGAAACCGGGTTATCTTAAAGATGGTGAGGATGCTGGCGGTGGATTTGTGGTGGTTGCTACTGTGTTGTTCATCTATGTTGCTCTAATGTTGACTACGAATACAGTGTTGTCATTAGAGCCTGATAAATGGTTAAGTATTTACAAAGGAAAATCATCAGTTTTTTCTCTTACCGAAATATTTCCAAGATTACTCCATTTTATCTTTGCTTCAATTGCATTTACTGGTGTATTTCTGATGGTCTATTCAAAGTTGAGAGGCAGCCTCTCGAAAGAGCTAAAAGAGGCTATGTATGATTTTGGTAAAAACTCTTTTGTTTATGCTACGATGATTCAGATACCTGTTGGTTTGTTTTTCCTCTTTTCACTAAAATCTGAGGCAATGGCTCTTCTACTTGGTGGGAGTAAAGTAGGATTCTATTTCTGGTTAATAGGTATGTTTACTGCGTTTCTTGGTGTTTACTATGTTTTTAAAAAGAGAGAAACTACTCTACTTTTATCTACTTTGATACTTGTATCAATTGTTTGTATGTCAATTGTAAGGAGAGTTGTTGAAGATGGGTATTGGAGTAAGTATTTTGATTATGCTACTCTTAAAGTTGCTGCTCAATGGGATGTGTTTGGATTATTTGCTATTCTTCTCGTTGCTCTTCTTGTTCTTCTCTTTTACACTTTGAAAAGAAATGTAAAAGAGCTCTCAGAATTTAAAAAGTAAAATTTTATGAAAAGGCACTTAAATGTGCCTTTTCTTCTATATTTTTTTCTATTGTTTACCTTTTCAAAATTTCAAATCTTATTTTCAATGTAGCGGATGAGTTTAATAAAAATTTAAAATTTTAATATATTCTCTGCTCTGCTCTTTTTTTCATTATAAAATTTAATATTTGAAATTTATTCTTGAAAAAACTTTCCTTTTTGTATAATGGTTATTAAAATAAAATAGTGTTTGGAGGAATTATGAATATACAGACTGCTTTGGTAAGTGTATCTGATAAAATTGGAGTTGTTGATTTTTGTGACTCTCTTCAAAGAATGGGTATCAAAAAGATACTGTCCACAGGTGGCACCGCTAAGTTACTCTCTCAATCTGGGATAAAAGTTACAGAAGTTTCCTCATATACAGGTTTCCCCGAAATGATGGACGGACGGATAAAGACTCTCCACCCTAAAATACATGGTGGACTACTTGCATTAAGAGAGAATCCTTCTCATGTCAAAAAAGCGAAAGAGCATTGCATAGATATGATAGATCTTCTTGTGGTGAATCTTTACCCTTTTAAGAAAACTATTTCAAATCCTAATGTCCATTTTAAAGATGCTATAGAGAATATAGATATAGGTGGTCCTGCAATGATAAGAGCTGCAGCTAAAAATTTTAAAAATGTTGTTGTTCTTGTTGATCCAGATGATTATCTTAAGGTTTTAAAAGAATTGTCAAATGATGGGGATGTTTCATATGAAACAAGGTTCTATCTTGCTGTGAAAGTTTTTCAAACAATGAGTGATTACGATGGAGCTATATTTAACTACCTCAAAAAAGAGATGGAGAAAGTATGAAAATTTTAGTTATTGGGAGTGGTGGAAGAGAGCATGCTCTTATTTGGAAAATAAAGCAGAATAAAAATGTTACAAAGATTTACTGTGCACCCGGTAATGCAGGTATATCTCAATTAGCTCAATGTGTTCCGATTGAGCAGGGTGACGTAGATGGGCTGCTTAAATTTGCATTAGAAGAGAATATCTCTCTCACTGTTGTAGGTCCCGAAGAGCCTCTTGTTAAAGGGATTGTTGATGCTTTTCAATCAAAAGGGCTTTCAATCTTTGGTCCCCCTCAAAATGCTGCAATACTTGAAGGTAGTAAAGTTTTTGCAAAAAATATGATGAAACGTTACAATATACCAACTGCTGATTTTGAAGTTTTTGATAGTAGCCAAGATGCAATTAATTTCCTTATAAAAGCGAAATACCCTCTTGTTATTAAAGCTGACGGGCTTGCTGCAGGTAAAGGTGTGATTATTTGTAAAAATTTTGAGCAGGCAAAAGATGCGGTTAGTGATATAATGGTTGACAAAATTTTTGGTGAAGCTGGAGATAAAATTGTAGTTGAGGATTGCCTTGTTGGAGAGGAAGCATCTTTTATTGCTGTTACTGATGGGAAAACTATTTTGCCCTTTGATTCATCTCAGGATCATAAGGCTGTTTATGATAATGATGAGGGACCAAATACAGGTGGGATGGGAGCATACTCTCCTGCACCTGTAGTTACAAAAGATGTTTATGACAAAATAATCTCAAGAGTAATGAACCCTCTTATTGAAGGATTCAAAAGGGAGAATATCTCATATAAAGGGGTTATCTATGCAGGCTTGATGATTACAAATGGAGAACCTTATGTTCTTGAATTTAATTGTAGATTTGGGGACCCAGAGACACAGCCTCTCCTTATTAGGTTGCAGAGTGATATAGTGGAGATATTTGAAGCCACCATTAACCATAGCTTGGATAAGATCATCCCAAATGTTAGATGGTCAAATTCCGCATCTGTATGTATTGTTATGGCTTCAGGTGGTTATCCTGGGCATTATCAGAAAGGATTTTATATATCAGGTCTCGATAATTTTAATCAAGATAAAAATGTTATGATTTTTCATGCAGGGACAAAATTAGTTGATGGTAAAGTTGTAAATAATGGTGGTAGAGTTTTGGGAGTTACGGCTCTTGGTTTTTCAATCAAAGAAGCTATAGAAAATGGGTATAATGCGGTAAGTAAAATTAGTTGGCAGGGTGTTCATTATAGAAAAGATATAGGTAAAAAAGCTTTAAAATATTTTAAATCATAAGAGGTCTTTATGGAGAAAAGGAAATTGACATTGAAAGATATAGATAAATTAATAGCAGCAAGGAAGAAATTAGTTACATTTTCGATAATAGTTGCTTTTGGTGCAATGGTTGGTGATTTTACATTTACTCAAGATTTCTTTAAACATGTAGATGCACTTGGGGTATTTAGTATATTTGCATTTGCTTATGCAGGTTACAATGAATGGGTTTTGAGAAAATTATTAAGAGGAAGGGATGAGATCAAAAATGGAGGAGCAGAGTAAGCTACATCTTATTAAATCGAAGCTAAAAGATTTTCCAATCTTTAAAAAACTTGACAATATCCGCATTGATGAGCTTTGCCAAAAGAGTGACATCATAGAAGTTGAAGCTGGCAGTGTAATATTTAAAAAGGATGAGAGTTGTCAAAAGGGTGTTTTTTTAGTTGTTGATGGGGTAGTCTCCATTGATAATTCTGAAAAAAGTGTTTCCTACAAGGTTTCTAATGGTGATTTTGTTGGGTTGACAGCTTTTTTAGGTAGAAGAACATACCCTGTTACTGCAACTTGTGTTGAGGATAGTGAGCTTATATTTCTTCCTGATATCTGAATTTACCGCCTGATTGGGGAGGATCCTGATTTTAAAGATTTTTTTCAGAAAAAACTTAACAAGATTCTTTCTGAAAGTAGAATAAAAACTTCTGATAAGATATTTACGACTACTTATAGACCTGTTGGTTCTTATATGACTTCCCCTGTTGCAACAATCCCTGAATTAACCTCTTTTTTTGATGCTATAAAAATTATGGGTGATCAAAAAATAGGTTCTCTGATAATTGTTGATGCTCGCAACTATCTAAAAGGATTATTGACTACCAAAGGTTTAATACATAATTTTTTTAACAAGTATCCAGACAAAAAAGTTAGTGATCTTACAGCTATAGATTTTATAAATAAAAAGCCAGTTACTATCCCTCCTGAGTATCCACTTATTGAAGCACTTTACGAAATGCAAACAAGAGATGAGGATTATGCTGTTGTATGCAACAAAAATATACCTGTGGGGATAATCTCTGCAAAAGATGTTTTGAGAATTTTATTTAAAAGTGCTTCTGTTTATGAATCTCATATTGATAATGCAACTACTTTGTCAGAGTTAAAAGATATTCACTCTAATCTCTTTAAGATTGCTGAAAGCCTTTTCCAGAATACAAGATTTATATCTGATGTTTTGACTATCCTATCTTCTATTCATCTAAAAATTCAGAAGAGAGTTTACGATATCTCTGCTTCTACCTTTAATGAAAAAAATGAACATAATATAAATATTTATGATGTTCCTCACGCTTTTATTATTATGGGTAGTGGAGGAAGGCGAGAGATGAATCTTGATCCTGACCAAGATAATGGTTTTATACTTGGTGATAATATCACTGATACTGAGAAAAAAGCCATTGATGAATTTGGAAAACTCCTTGTTGAGAATCTTGCTTTTGTTGGATATGAAAAGTGTGAAGGGAATGTAATGGTTACCAACCCTGAAATGAACAAGACCCTCTCAAAGTGGAAAGAGGATATCTCTTCTTGGATAGATAATCCGGGTCAGTGGGGGATTAGATGGTCTTCCATTATTTTTGATTTTGATTGTCTTTCAGGAGATGAATCACTTTTATGGGGTATGAGGGAGCATATCCTGCAAAAGATAAAACAGAAGCCAGTATTTTTACTTCAAATTCTTCAGAGTGACTCTACTCATGCAATCCCATTATCTATATTTGGTTCTTTCGTTACAGAGAGTAAAGGTGAGAGGAAGGGAACATTCAACCTTAAACGAACAGGGTTGATGTTTATTGTTGATATTGCAAGAGTTTTTGCACTTTATAAGGGGTTAACTGATCTAAATACGAGACAAAGGTTGAGACATCTTGAAAGGCTTAATGTTCTTTCAGAAGGTTTGGTTCAAAATGTTCTTGAAGCATATGAAGTTATGGCTAATATCATTTTGATGCACCAAATTAATCAATCTAAAAATAATGAAGCACTTGATAAATTTATCAATCCTAAAAAGCTTTCTGTCTATAAACAGGAGAAATTAAAAGAAGCATTGAGGACTACATCCAAATTTTTAGATACTGCATTGAGCTATTTCAGTGGTTCGCCATTTTAACTAAAATATAAAATTTGGATGCAACAATGATAAAAAATATATTTAGCAAAATATTATCAAATAAACCTATCTCTATAAATTCTGACCCTATTGTTTATTTTGTCCATAAAACCTTAAGTAGCTATGATAAAACAAAGTTACTTACTATTCCTATTAAAAGTGCTACATTTTCAGTGATTGATACTGAAACAACGGGGTTGGATCTAAAAGAGGATAAGATATTAAGTATCGCAGCAGTTAAAATAAAAAATCTTAAAATATATGATATTTACAATACATTTTTAGAGATAGACTCAAAAATACCTGAAGAATCTAAAAAATTTCATGGGATAGATGATGAAAACCTGAAAGATAAGCCTAAAATAAAAGAAATTTTCCCAGATTTTATAAATTTTATAAAAAATTCAGTTATAGTTGGGCATCATATAAAATTTGACACTGAAATGATCAATAGAGAGTTAAAGAGATTTTACAATATAAAGTTGCCAAATTACCAGATTGACACAGGGATGTTATTTAATTTTCTTACAGATGGTGAGGGGAATACAAGTCTTGATGCACTTATGGAAAGATTTCATGTAAAGTGTGAGGATAGGCATAGTGCTCTCGGTGATGCGATTGCGACAGCAGAAGTTTTTATAAAAATTTTATCAAAATTTGGGAGTAGATTTAAAACCTTTGAAGATTTACAAGGTAATAAACTTTTATTAAGTGATTAAGAGGGTCTTGATAATACTAAATTAGAACTATTTTCTGGCTATTTTAAAGAGTAAACTTTATTAATTAAGTTATTAAGAGGGCAAAATGGATTTTTCAAAGGAAGATTTAGAAATTTTATGTAGAAAATTTAAAAGAGTATCTTTTACTCCTAATGAATTTGAAGAGCTAAATACACTCTTTCAAAATGATTATATCTCCTTTTTTGATAAAATTGCCAAAAAATATATCGAATGGAACAAAGATTATTGGAAAGTTGTTGATGATTCTGAATATCCTGATGTCAAATGGTTTACGAAGGGGAGACTTGATGTATGCTACAATATTTATGAGAAGTTTCTTGATACTGATAAGAAGAATAAAGCTGCTTTTATATGGGAGGGGATAGATGGTCAGGAGAAAATTTATACATATCAGACCCTTTTTTCTGAAGTTTCAAGGCTTGCTTTTGCTTTAAAGAAGATAGGGGTCAAAAGGGGGGATAGAGTTTTTCTCTTTCTGCCAAACCTTCCAGAAACGGTAGTTGCTATACTTGCTTGTGCAAAGATTGGTGCTGTGCATGTTGTATATAGCTACAAATTCTCCTCTGATGCACTTTTTGACAGGATATTAAATTGTAAGCCTAAGATAATTATAACCGCAGATGGAAGTTTTGAGGAGGGTTATTACAAAGTTAAAAGTAAAATAGATGCAATTATGCCTAAAATTGAAAAAATGATTGATTATGTCATAGTTGTGAAGCGGACAAATAGAAAGATAAAAATGAATCCCTTCAAAGATATATGGTATCATGAGCTTGTTGACTCTGTTCAATATGCTGAGGCTGTAGTTGATAAAAAACTTTTTTCTGAATCTGAAGATAATCTTTTTCTCCTATATACTGCAACCAATCAAATTATCCCTAAAGGGATGGTTCATACAACAGCAGGTTATCTTTTATGGGTTTTTTATACTACCAATCTGATTTTTGATTTTTCAGAGACAGACACTTTTTGGTCAATATTTGATTTGCCATCTATAATAAGCATAAGTTACGGTATTTATGGAGCATTGTCTTCTGGAGGGACTACATTTATTTATGAAGGAGTAATTGATTATGAAGATGCTCAGAAATTTTATGAAATAGTCCAAAGATACAAGATTACAAAAATATATTCCCATCCCAATACTCTCAGGAATCTTATGAATGCAGAGCTTAAAAAAAAGGTGAGTGGAGATACAAAGAGTATTAGATTAATTGCAACGAGTGGTGAAACACCGAGTAAAATTTTATTTAAATGGGCTTATGAAGTCCTTGGGAATAAAGTTACTCCTATTATAGATATTTGGTTTCAAAGTGAGACAGGGGGAGCTCTTGTATCGAGCATTCCATGCCTTGTTCCACCCAAAATTGAATCTATTGCCAAACCACTTCCGGGAGCAGATGTCTGTATAGTTGATACAATAGGCAATCCACTTCCAAATGATAATATGGGGAATTTAGTTATAAGAAAATTTCATCCTGCTCTTATAAGAGGGTTGTGGGATGACCACGATACATTTAAAAATCAATATTGGAGAAGATACAAGGAGAAAAGATATTTTTTTACAGGGGATAGTGCATATGTAGATAAAAATAATTATATTTTTTTAAAGGGGAGAGTAGACAATATAATCAATATCCAGGGGAAGAGACTTAATCTTCTTGAGATAGAAGCTGTGATACTCAAAAATAAAAAGATAGAAGAAGTGGCAGTTATTTCTTACAACCATCCAAGAAAAGGATCTATCTTATCAGCTTTCTGTGTGTTAACTCATTTTATTTCGAGTGATTGGGAATTGTCTGATCTTGAGAATGAAATTAAAGAGAAAGTTAACAACGATGTTGGTGATTGGGTAAATCTTCAAGAGATAAGATTTACTCAGATGCTTCCCAAATCTCCGTCGGGTAAGGTATTAAAAAATCTCTTAAAAGAGATTGCAATAGGTATGGAGTAACTGATAATCTGTTAAATACAGTAAACACAGTGAAAAATAAATCTTTTAGTAATATATACAACAATATGTATAAATAGATATTATGGAGTAGTAAATATCTTACTCAATTAATTCCTGATCTTTTGCCAGAGCTCCTTGAAATTTTGAAAAACTATTTCAGGTAAAAGTTCTTTCTGACAAATAAGCTTTTCACACTTTTTCTTTCTACAAGGGTTGCATCCCACATCTACTTTTACAACTCTATTGTTTCTCCCCCAAGGTTTGTTAATTTCAGAATCTGATGGACCAAAAAGAGCAAGCACGGGGATATTGAGAGTGGATGCTAAGTGCATTGGTCCTGTGTCACCTGTAATAAAAAGATTAAGTTTTGATATAATAACCATCAGCTCTTTCATATCTGTTTTGGGTGATAAGAAAGAATTGTTATGCTCTCCAAGAGGTTTTACTCTCTCCTCTTCACCTGGTCCCCATGTAATTATAAATCCAAATTTCTCATCTTTGAATTCTTGGGATATCATCTGTATCAATTTGTTGTAATAATTAATTGGCCACTCTTTGTATGAGCCAAATTTACTTGTGCAGGGGTTTAAGCCTATAAAAAATTTATAATTACCTATCTTTGAAAAGAAATTTTCCACCTTTTTTATCTTTTCAGGTTCTATGAAAAAATTGCTCTCCAACTTTTCTGGAATTTTAAAATCATTAATGAAATGTGAAATAAGATGAAAATTTTTCTCTATCCTTGTAACTTTTTCAGATATACTATTTACATGAATGTTGTTAAAAAATGAGTTAAACTCTTTGCAGTTTTCCCTGCTGTAACCCACCCTTTTTTTTACCCCTGAAAAGGCGGAAATTAGACCACTTTTTAATATTCCGTGAAAATCAAGAATGTAATCAAAATTTTGAGATCTAATATCTTTTAGGATATCAAATATTTTAAAATAATTTTTTCTTGGAATAGTGTAGAGTTTATCAATATCGGGATGATTCAGCAGAAGATTTGATGCCCAGTCTTCAGCAATCCATGAAATTTGAAGATTTTCAAAATGATTTTTTAGATAAATAACAGATGGGACTGTTCTTATAATGTCTCCAACAGCTCCAAGTCTTATTACAAGTATTTTCATTTATTTTTGCTGTATAATACAGGATTTAGAGATGGGTCGTTATACATTTTAAATTGATAATATACTTTGTGAATTTTATTCCCATTAAAAAGGTCTAAAATTAATTTGTCAAATGCGTTTAGCAGGTCATCTCGTTGCATTATAAGGGTATTTAATCTATATTTACATTTTTCGATATGCTCTTCTGAAGCATCTTCTCTATCTGTTTGCTCCCTCATATGGTATATTTTGAGAGATAAGATTGTCAATCTATCTATGATGGCTCCCGGAGTTTCAGAGTTGAAAATATTGCTAATGGTTGTTATGGGGATGCTTTTTAATATTGAATCAAGCAGTATATCAAATTTTTCGATATAGTCATTCCTAATCTGGTTTTGCTTGTCAATTTCCCTTTTGATATTTGCAATAATAGAGTCATCAGAGGAGTTGTCCCTTGCTCTATCTTCGAGGTGCCATAGTGTATAATTGGCAAGGAGTATATTTAATACAGAAACTGCATTGGGGTCTGTCTCTGTAAATTGTGGGTGGTGGTCAAAGTGCCATAATTTGATATATTTGTCGAAAGTTTCTTTTAATCTATAACTGTTTTGAAAAAAAATCATAAAAACCCCTAAAATAAATTTGACTAATTTAGATGTTTTATATATAGAGAGTTGTTTTATTAGTCAAGTTTTTTCAAAAGGGACATTATGCTTATTTACAATACATTGACAGGTAAAAAAGAGGATTTTAAGCCTTTATCTCCACCCAAAGTAGGGATTTATGTATGTGGTGTTACTGTATATGACTTGTGCCATATAGGACATGCAAGGAGTCTTATTGTTTTTGATATAATATACAGATATTTGAAATTTAAGGGTTATGATGTTACCTTTGTAAGAAATTTTACTGATATTGATGACAAGATAATAAAGCGTGCAAATGAAGAAAATATTACATACAAAGAGATCAGTGAAAGATATATCGATGAGTTTAACAAAGATGTTAAAACACTCAATATCCTGCCCCCCACATTTGAACCTAAAGCTACCGAACACATTAGTGAGATGATAAATTTTATTCAAACATTGGTGAATAAAGGGTTTGCCTATAATGTTGATGGCAATGTTTACTTTGCAGTGGACAAATTTAAAGATTACGGTAAATTATCTAAGAAAAATACAGACGATCTACTTTCAGGGGCAAGGATAGATATTGATCAGAGCAAGAGAAATCCTCTTGATTTTGCTTTATGGAAAAAAAGCAAAGATAATGAGCCTTTTTGGGATAGTCCTTGGGGCAAAGGGAGACCTGGATGGCATATTGAATGTTCTGTAATGAGCATGAAATACCTTGGCTCGACTTTTGATATACATGGTGGTGGTAAAGATCTTATTTTTCCTCATCATGAGAACGAAATTGCTCAGTCAGAAGCCTTCTCTTCATTACCATTTGCAACTCACTGGATCCATAATGGCTTTGTTAATATCAACAAAGAGAAGATGAGTAAATCCCTTGGGAACTTTTTTACTATAAGAGATACTCTGCAAAAAGTTCCCCCTGATGTTTTGAGATTTTTTCTTCTAAACTCCCACTACCACAAACCTATAGATTTTTCAGAGGAGAGTATAGAAACCTCCAAAAATGCTTATCTGAAGCTTTGTTATGCTATTGACAGACTCCTAAATATAGTAAAAGATTTCTCTTCTAATTCAGAAATAGATGAAAATTCTCTCTCAAAAACTCAGAAAAAATTTATAAACACATTTCAATCTTTCAAAGTCAATTTTTTTAATGCTATGGATGATGATTTTAATAGTGCCAAAGCAATAGGTTTTCTATTTGAGTTTATTTCAGAATTAAATAAAATCATTAATATCCCCAATTTAAATCCTAATGAAGATTTTTTGAAACTGTTGTTTCAGATAAAATTATTTTTTGAAGATTTTTCAAAGATTACAGGTCTCTTTTCTACTCCTCCATCAGAATTTATTGAAATTGAAAAGGAGAAATTCCTTAAAGAGAGCAATATATCTGCTGATTTTATTGTATCCAAAATAAATGAAAGAAATATATTTAGAAGTCAAAAAAATTGGGAAAGTGCTGATATGATAAGAAAAGAGCTTGAAACAAAAGGTATATTTTTGGAGGATGGTAAGAGCTCTACTATATGGAAAATAATTATATAAAGAGGTTTTAGATGGATGTAAAATATATAAATCCTTTCCTTTCGGCAACTATTAATGTCCTCAAAACAATGGCATTTACCGAATCTACACCTGGGAAACCTTTTGTGAAAAAAGATCAAAAAGCAATAGGAGATGTATCAGGGATCATAGGTCTTTCAGGTGAAGCAGTTGGTTCTTTATCTATCACTTTTGAAGAGAGCACAATTAAACATATAGTTACAAATATGTTTGGTGAAGAAGTTAAAGAGCTAAATGACGAAGTCAGAGATGCCGTAGGTGAGCTTACGAATATGATCTCTGGTGATGCGAGAAGATTACTTCAGGATCAAAATATTAAGATAGAAGCATCTATCCCTTCTATTATTACTGGTAAAGGCCATACAATCAGCCATATGGCTAAAGGACCTACAATTGCGTTGCCATTTACTACAGAGAAAGGGAATTTTATAGTTGAATTTACATTAGAAACGAAATAACTTGACAATAAAAAGTTAATTATGTTAGAGATTTATAAATCTTGATTTTATAGGGAAATCCTTGATATGAAAGAGTATTTTGACTATCGTAATAAAATATTAAAAGAATATTTTATAATTTCGACAATATTTCTTTCACTTTTTTTTCTATTAGGCGAGAAATCTGTAGCATTTGGTTTTGCTCTTGGAGCTGCTGTTTCAGGTATAAATTTTTATCTTATAAGTCTAAACAATCTTAAATTACTATCTTGTTCCAAAAGTTTTTCACAAAAATATCTTATTAAATGGTTTTTTTTAAGATATCTTATGTTTTTTATCGCAGGGATTGTCGCATTGAAAAGTCCCGATATCTCTTTTAGTGGTGTTGCAATAGGTTTTTTCTCTATACAGATGGCTATTTTTTATTCCAAAATTATTTTGAGAGAGAGTTAAAATGGAAGAGATCGGAAAAGTAGTTCAGTGGCAATTTCAATTATTTGGCGTTACCCTCACCGTAAACATCGTCACACTCATTATGTCGTGGATAGTTTGTGGGGTATTGGCTCTATTTACATTTCTTGCCACTATAAAAATTAAATTTGTCCCTGGTGTTTTTCAATCTTTGGCTGAGACTATAATCGCTATCTTTGATAATCTCGTAGCTGATTCCCTTGAATCAAAAGATAGGAAGTATTTCCCTTTCATAACTACAATATTCTTATTCATCATCCTCTCTAATTACATGGGTGTTTTCCCCGGAGGGGAGGAGCCCACTAAAGACCTCAATACTCCCTTGGGACTTGGGATACTTGGTTTTGTAGTTGCTCACTATTCAGGGATAAGAGTCAAAGGTTTGAAAACTTACATTTTAGAGTATATGCAGCCATTTTTTATAATGGCACCACTTAATATTATTGGTGAATTGGCAAAGATAGTCTCAATATCTTTTAGATTATTTGGAAATATCATGGGTGGCTCCATAATAATAATTGTTATATCGAGTTTGGTTCACAACCTTGTTTTACCACCATTTCTAAATGCTTATTTTGGAATATTTGCAGGCACGGTTCAGGCGTTTGTTTTTACTATGCTTAGTTTGGTTTATATAGCGTTACAAATAAAAGGATAATCAGATGGATTTTTCTATTGCAAATATGATTGATGCTTCAGCTTTTTTTGGAGCAGGTGTATGTATGGGGACAGGTGCTATAGGAGCTGCCATAGGTGAGGGTTATACTGCTGGTGAAGCTGTCAATGCTATTTCTCAGCAGCCTTCAGTCTCTCAAAATATTCTTAAGACAATGCTTATAAGTATGGCTGTTGCAGAGTCATCATCTATATTTGCATTAGTTGTTGCGATAATACTTGTTTTTTCAGATTTCACCTCTGGCAATTTATATACAGCCACAGCCCTTATCTCTGCAGGTCTATGTATGGGTATAGGTGCTTTTGGTTCAGGTATAGGATCAGGTTTTCCTGGTGGGACGGCTTGTAAAGGTATTGGAAGGAATCCAAAAGTTAGTAATCAGATTGTTACTAATATGCTTATTGGACAGGCTGTTTCTCAGACTCCAGCTATATTTTCAATGCTTGTAACTTTTATACTTATTTACAAAAGTTACTCTTTGGAGATCACAATTACTTATATTTCAGCTATTTTAGGTGCAGGATTATCAATGGCTTTTGGAGCTATTGGACCTGGTATTGGTGGTGGGATTGCTGCTGCTTACTCTACTGAGGGTGTCTCCAAAAATCCAGCACTCTCTAATGTCTTGACACGACTTATGTTGATTGGGCAGGCTGTATCCCAATCCACAAGTGTCTATGCTTTGGTTGTATCTTTTGTTTTACTATTCATAGTTAAATAAAATTTTTATAGGAGGAGAAAATGGACATAAGTGGTGCTGAAATTGTAAAAGCTGCTTCATTTTTGGGAGCAGGAATATGTATGGGTATAGGAGCTATTGGACCTGGAATTGGTGAAGGTTTTGCAGCAGGTAAAGCTTGTGAAGGTGTTTCGCGTAATCCAGAGGAAGCAGGGTTACTTACAAGGACAATGCTGGTTGGACAGGCTGTATCGGAATCTACAGGGATATATTCTCTTGTTATAGCTCTGCTTCTGATATTTGTTGTTTAATTTTTATCTGCCTTACTTCCTATCTAATTAATTTTTTTTATTTGTTATTCAGGAAGTATCAAAGAGAAAGGAGTTTTTCGGTGATAAATGTAAATTTCACTCTAATACTACAATTAATAAACTTTATCATTCTTATGTGGTTTCTGAATAAATTTCTTTTTAAGCCTATCTTAAAAGTATTGGATGAGAGAGATAAGAAGATAAAGGGTGATATTGAAGTAAGCGACAGTATAAATTCAAAGGTAGGTGAAGGTTTGTTGAAGTTGTCATCAGAGCTCAAACAAGCCAAAATAGATAGCAATATTTTAAAAAACAGTATTATTGCAGAAGGGATCAAATCGTCCAATGTTAAGATTGAAGCAGCCAAGAACCAAGCCAAACAAAGTATTGACAAATTAAAAGCTGAATTAGAAAAAAACAGGCAAGTTGTTGAATCTGAGATGGAGAAAGATGTCTCAGCTTTTGCAAAGATGATATCATCAAATCTTATTGGCAGACAAATTTAACAAGGAGTCCCTAAATGGATAAATTTTCAAAATATCTCAAAATTACCTCTTTTATTCTATTTTTTTCCATCTTTTTTTGTTCAATTATATTTGCTGCTCATACAGGAGCTCACGATGCTGGTCACTCTTCCGAAGAGTTTAAAGCCCAGTTGTGGGATTTTGTGTGGAAAATTATAAATTTTGGAATATTAGCTTTCCTCTTCTACAAACTACTCAAAAAACCGCTAAAAGGATTTTTATCTTCAAGGAGAGAGAAGATTGAAACAGCAATAGTAGAAGCTGAAAATTCCCTCAAATTGGCAAAAGATAGAGAGAGAGAGTATGAGGAGAAGATAAAGAATCTTGAGAAAGAGAGAGCAAAGATAATTGAGCAGTATAAACAAGAGGGAGAATTGGAAAAAAAGAGAATTATAGAGCTTGCTGAAGAGAAAGCTAAAAAAATAGTTGAACAAGCTCAAAACATAATAGAACTTGAAATTATAAAAGAGAAAGAGGAGATAAAAAAGAAAACTGCTCAAAAAATATTAATTCTTGCTGAAGAGTTGGTAAAGAAAAATATTAATGAAGATGACCACAAAAGGATTATTAATGATAGTTTGGAAAGGATGGTGAATATAAATTGATCAAATACAAAATAGCAGCTAAATATGCAAAAGCATTGTTAGAAACAGCTAAGGAGATAAATATTGCTGATCAAATTTATAACGATTTAGAGACTATTGCTGATGTTTTTAAAAATTCTCAAGATTTCAAGATTATTATGGTAGGTGCTTTGATCGGTAAATCTGAAAAAAAAGGTATAATAGCAATATTAGCAGAAAAATATAAATTTAACAGAATAGTTGTAAATTTTCTCAATATGCTTATTGACAGGAGTAAGATTAAATTCCTCCCTGTCATTTTTGACAAATATAGTTCACTATATAAAGAGGATAAAGGGATTATTTCGGCAACTATCATATCTGCAGTAAAGTTAGATCAAACTATCTTATCAAATATAAAATCAAAATTGTCACTTAAACTTAATAAACAGCTTGAGCTTTCAGAGAAAGTAAATCCAGAAATACTTGGCGGTGTTATTATCAAAACAGAAGGAGTTACATTTAATAGTTCTTTAAGGATGAAACTAAATAATTTAAAAGAAAATATATTAAAGGGGTAGAAGAATGCAGATCAAAGCTGATGAAATTAGTGGGATTTTAAAGCAACACATTCAAAATTATGATAATAAAGTAGAAGTTAGTGAGACAGGGACAGTTCTTAGCGTTGGTGATGGTATTGCGAGGGTCTACGGATTAGAAAAAGTTATGAGTGGTGAGCTTGTTGAATTTCCTGGTAATATCTATGGATTGGCACTAAACCTTGAAGAAGACAATGTTGGGATTGCTGTGCTCGGTGAAGATATCAATATTAAAGAGGGTGACCAAGTAAAAAGAACAGGTAGAATATTTGAAGTTCCTGTTGGCAAAGGTTTACTTGGAAGGGTTGTGGATCCGGTTGGTAATCCTATTGATGGAAAGGGTCCTATAAAATCAGATATTTTTAGAAAAGTTGAGATAAAGGCTCCAGGTATTGTTGCAAGAAAATCTGTTCACGAACCTCTACAAACAGGTATCAAAGCTATTGACTCTATGATTCCGATAGGGAGAGGTCAAAGGGAGCTTATTATTGGTGACAGACAAACAGGGAAAACAGCTATTGCCATTGATACAATTATTAACCAAAAAGGGAAAAATTGCTACTGTATATATGTAGCAATAGGGCAAAAGAGATCCACTGTTGCAAATGTTATTGCAACTCTTGAAGAGTTTGGAGCAATGGATTATACCACAGTTGTTGCTGCTACGGCAAGTGAGCCGGCACCTCTTCAATATATGGCTCCATATACAGGAGTTACAATTGGTGAATATTTCAGAGATAATAGTATGCACGCACTTATTGTATATGATGATCTCTCAAAACAGGCAACTGCATATAGACAGCTCTCTCTACTCTTAAGAAGACCGCCTGGAAGGGAAGCATACCCTGGTGATATATTCTACTGCCATTCAAGATTACTTGAAAGAGCTGCTAAGATGAGTGATGCAGAGGGAGCAGGTTCGTTGACAGCTCTCCCTATTATTGAGACTCAGGCAGGTGATGTGTCAGCATATATCCCTACTAATGTTATTTCAATTACAGATGGTCAGATATATCTTGAAAGTGACCTTTTTTACTCTGGGGTTAGACCTGCGGTAAATGTTGGTCTTTCTGTTTCAAGAGTTGGTGGTAGTGCTCAGATAAAGGCAATGAAGCAGATTGCAGGAAGATTAAGATTGGAGCTTGCACAGTTTAGAGAGCTTGAAGCTTTTTCACAGTTTGGAAGTGACCTTGACAAAGCTACACAGGCACAGCTTGCAAGAGGTGCTAAACTTGTCCAGATATTAAAACAGGGTCAGTATGTGCCTTTGGAAGTTGAAAAGCAGGTTTTTATAATTTTTGCAGGGACAAATGGTTATCTTGACAAATATCCTAATGATGTTCTTGAAAGATATGAGAGAGAACTTTATAGATTTGCGGAAAACAATTACTCTGATTTAATTGACAAGTTATCTAAGGAAAAGCAGATTACAGATGAGATAAAAGGGAAGTTAAATGAGATGCTTACTAAATTTGATGACGTGTTTGTAGTAGAGCAGTAAAAGGAGTAAATAATGGCAGGTTTACGTGATATAAAGAAGAGAATAGAGAGTGTCAAAAGCACTCAGCAGATTACAAAAGCTATGTATATGGTTTCTGCTGCTAAGTTGAGAAGAGCTGAAGAGGGTGTAAAGAAAGTATTGCCTTACTCAGACAAGTTAAAAAAAATTATGTCAAGTATATATTCACGTATTACAACAAAAGATCATCCTCTTATATTAGAAAGAGAGCCACAGAATGTGGTTATTATAGGAATAGCTTCAGATAGAGGATTATGTGGAAGTTTTAATAATAACCTCTTAAAAGAGATTAACAGATTTATGACCCAAAACAGCTTTAACTACTCTGCAATTGCAATAGGTAGAAAGGTTAAAGATTTCTTTTTTAAGAAAAATATCAATCTTCTATCATCGTATGAAGGTGTAGGAAATGTTGATTACAAAATTGCTGCAGAATTATCTGAAAAGCTTTGCCAGCTATACAAAGATGAAGAGATAGATGCTGTTTATATTGTATATAACCATTTTGTTTCTGCAATTTCCCAGAAACTTCAATTTGTTAAATTATTACCTGTTGAACCTCAGAAGATAGATGGTGATGATTCTTCAGTTGAATATATCACAGAACCTGATATTGCAAGTATACTTGGTGGTTTAATTCCAAGGTATGTTTCTAATGAGATTTACACTGCATGGCTTGATTCTGTTGCAAGTGAGCATGCTGCAAGAATGACATCTATGGATAGTGCTACAAAAAATGCAAAAGAGATGATTGAAAAATTAACTCTTTTGTTCAATAGAGTAAGACAAGCAACCATCACAAAAGAGCTGATGGAAATTATAGGTGGTAAGGAAGCATTGGAAAATTAAAAAGTTAAAAAATAAATACAAGGAGGAAGTATTTAATGAATAAAGGAGTTATTAAGCAGGTAACCGGTGCTATAGTTGACGTAGAATTTCCGGAAGGTCAACTTCCCAATATTTACAATGCATTAAAGATTACGAATCCAAATATTAATGATAAAGAGTGGAACCTTATTTGCGAGGTAGCACAACATTTAGGTGATAATGTTGTAAGGACTATTGCTATGGATACTTCTGAGGGGTTGGTTAGAGGACAAGAGGTTTTGGATACAGGTGACAAAATATTAGTTCCTGTTGGTAGAGAAGTTCTTGGAAGAATTATAAATGTTGTTGGTGAAGCTGTGGATGGTGGTGCACCTGTTGAAACAAAGATTAAATATCCTATTCACAGACATGCTCCAGAACTTGTTGATCAGAGCACAGAGCAAGAAGTTTTGGAGACAGGTATTAAAGTTGTTGACCTTTTAGCACCATATCTTAAAGGTGGTAAAATTGGACTATTTGGTGGTGCTGGTGTTGGTAAAACAGTTTTGATCATGGAGCTTATACATAACGTTGCAATGGAGCATGGTGGTTTCTCTGTTTTTGGTGGTGTTGGTGAGAGAACAAGAGAGGGAAATGACTTGTGGATGGAGATGAAAGAGTCAGGAGTTATTGACAGAGCAGCTCTTATTTATGGTCAGATGAATGAGCCACCTGGAGCGAGAGCGAGAGTTGGGCTTACAGCTCTTACAGTAGCAGAGTATTTTAGGGACGAAGAGGGACAGGATGTGCTCCTTTTCATTGATAACATATTTAGATTTACACAAGCAGGTTCTGAGGTTTCGGCTCTACTTGGAAGGATTCCTTCTGCTGTTGGTTATCAGCCTACACTTGGGACAGACCTTGGAGAGTTACAGGAGAGGATTACATCTACAAAGAAGGGTTCTATTACTTCAGTTCAGGCTATATATGTTCCTGCTGATGACTTGACAGACCCTGCACCTGCTACAACTTTTGCTCACCTTGATGCGACTACAGTTCTTTCAAGACAAATTGCAGAGCTTGGTATTTACCCTGCTGTTGACCCTCTTGATTCAACTTCAAGAATACTTGACCCTAAAATATTAGGTGAGGAGCATTATGCTGTTGCAAGGGAAGTCCAGAGAGTTTTACAAAGATACAAAGATCTTCAAGATATAATTGCAATTCTTGGTATGGATGAGTTATCTGACAGTGACAAAATTATAGTTTCAAGAGCAAGAAAGATGCAAAGATTTTTATCCCAGTCATTCCACGTAGCAGAGCAATTTACAGGGACACCTGGTAAATATGTTAAATTACAAGATACTATCAAAGGTTTTAAAGAGATATTAAGTGGTAAGCATGATGAACTTCCAGAGCAGGCTTTTTATATGGTTGGGACTATTGAAGAAGCAGTTGAAAAGGGGAAAGAGTTACTTAAATAAAACCAAAAGGAGATATAGATGCATTTTGAACTGGTATCACCAACAAGAGTTATATTTGAAGGTGAAGTTGAAGAGATTAATGCACCAGGAATCGAGGGTGATTTTGGTGTGTTACCAGGTCATACACCTTTTTTAACTTTTCTAAATATTGGTGAATTAATATATAAAGTTAATGGTCAGGAGAGATATGTTGCTGTTGACGGCGGAGTAGTTGAAGTTTTACCATCCAGAATTATTGCTGTTGTTGATGATGCATCCCCTTCAGCAGAGATTAATCTCAAAGAAGCTGAAGAGCTAAGAAACAACTCTGAGCAGAAGCTTAAAGAGCTTTCTTCTGATGACAAAGAGTATCTTGTTGAAAAAGCTAAATTAACAAAGGCTCTAAATCTCATTAAAGTTGCAAATAGAAACAAATAACTATTTCTAAAATAGTGTTGACAATTTTTAAAAAAAATATTATCAAGTTTGCCCTGTTTAGGCGGCATAGCTCAGATGGTTAGAGCATACGGCTCATATCCGTAGTGTCCGGGGTTCGATTCCCTGTGCCGCCACTTCTCTGTTTTACACAAATCTCACTCTTACTTTTTTAAATTTCCCTAAGGATAAAATTATGAAAGATTTTGTTCATCTTCATGTTCATACCGAATATTCATTGCTTGATGGAGCAATAAAAATCCCAGATTTACTTCAAAGAGCCAAAGATTATGATATGAAGGCAGTTGCCATTACTGACCATGGGAATATGTATGGAGCTATAGATTTTTATAAATATGCAAAAAAAGCTGGGATAAAACCTATAATCGGGAGTGAATTTTATATTAGCAAAGGCTCAAGATTCAGTAAAGGTAAAAGCAGTAAATTTGACGAAACTGAAGAAACAGGAATGAATCACCTTCTTCTTCTTGCTCAAAATAGTGAAGGTTACAAAAACCTTCTAAAACTTACATCAAAAGCTTTTATAGAGGGATTTTACTACAAACCGAGAGTAGATATGGAGCTTCTTAAAGAACATTCAGAAGGTTTGATAGCTCTATCTGCTTGTCTAAAAGGGGAGCTTCCAGAAGCTATACTTGAAAAAGGGATAGAAGAGGGGGAAAAAGTCCTACACAAGTATCTCTCTATATTCAACAGAGATAACTTCTTTATTGAAATAATGGATAACAGCATTAAAGAGCAGGCAGAAGTTAATGAAAAACTTATATTTCTTTCTCAAAAATACTCAATTCCATTAGTTGCTACGAATGATTGTCACTATCTCGATAAAAATATGGTTGAAAGCCATGATGTCCTTCTCTGCATCCAAACAGGGAAAACTGTAAATGATATCAATAGATTGAGATTTTCAGGTGGAGATTTTTATTTTAAATCGAAACAGGAGATGATTAACGCTTTTTCTCATATCCCTCAAGCAATCTCAAATACTACCCTCATTGCCGAGATGTGTAATGTTGATATTGAATTTGGTAAATATCAGTTTCCAAAGATTGCCCTTGTAGAGGGTGAAACTTTAGAGGAGAAATTTGAGAGTAAAGCTATCAAAGGGTTGAAAGATAGAATACCTGAAATAAAAAGAGGCTACAAAGTATGGACAGATGCTCAAGAGACAATTTATTGGGACAGATTAAAAATAGAGATAGCAACTATCAAAAAAATGGGATTTTCTGGATATTTTTTAATAGTAGAAGATTTTATAAATTATGCCAAAAAAAATAATATCCCTGTAGGTCCCGGTAGAGGTTCTGCTGCTGGATCTTTAGTTGCCTATGCCCTTAAAATAACAGATATAAATCCTATCCCTTATAACCTACTTTTTGAGAGATTTCTTAATCCTGAGAGGATATCTATGCCTGATATTGATATAGATTTTTGCAACAGGAATAGGGATAAAGTTATAAATTATGTTACTGAAAAGTATGGGAGAGAGAAAGTTTCACAGATAGTTACATTTGGAAAGATGAATGCTAAAGCTGTTATCAGGGATGTTGGCAGAGCCTTAAATATTCCATATAAAGATGTGGATAGAATTGCAAAGATGATTCCCAATACTTTGGGGATTACTCTTGATAAAGCGATAGAAGAGGTAAAAGAGTTACAAGAGAGTATAGAAACAGACTCAAATGTAAAGAAAATAATCGAAATATCAAAGCATCTTGAAGGATTATCGAGACATGCATCTGTCCATGCAGCAGGAATAGTAATTTCTAACGACAATTTATATGAGACTACACCACTTGCCCTTATGAAAGAGGGGAAGGTTGTTACTCAGTATAATATGAAAAATCTTGAAGATATAGGTCTTATCAAATTTGATTTTCTTGGTTTAAAAAACCTTACTGTCATAAGTAACAGTGTTGAAATGATAAAGAGAACAAAAGTTAAAGATTTTGATATCTCAAATATTCCACTTGATGATAGAGAAACTTACAATTTAATATCGAGTGGGAAAACCATTGGTATTTTTCAACTTGAAAGTCATGGGATAAGAGAACTTATAAAAAGATTAAAACCTGACAAATTTGAAGATCTGATTGCTCTTGTTGCACTTTATAGGCCTGGTCCTCTTGGAAGTGGGATGGTGGATGAATTTATAGATGTAAAGCATGGTAGAAAAGCACCCAATTATGCACTTAGAGAGCTTGAACCAATTCTTAAAGATACTTATGGTATAATTTTGTATCAGGAGCAGGTTATGCAGATATCACAGATATTAGGGGGCTACTCTCTTGGTGAATCTGATCTCCTCAGAAGAGCTATGGGTAAAAAAATACCTGAAGTTATGCAGCAGCAAAAGGGTCGGTTTCTTGATGGTTGTAAAAAAAATAATTTTCCTCTTGAAATTTCTGAAGAAATTTTTGACAAAATGGCTAAATTTGCTGAATATGGGTTCAACAAATCTCACTCTGCGGCGTATGCTTATGTTGCTTACCAGACGGCATATTTAAAAGCTCATTTTAAAGTTGAGTTTATGGCATCACTCCTTACAGAGGATAAATCTGATCCTAAAAAGATAATCAAAGATATAAATGAGTGTAAGAGTTTGGGAATTGAAATTTTACCACCCGATATTAATGAAAGTGAGCTTGATTTTACAGTTGTAGGTGACAAAATAAGATTTGGTCTTGGTGCAGTAAAGAATGTAGGGGAGAAGGCTATTGAGTCAATTATTGAAGGTAGAAAAAAGCAGAGATACCAATCCCTCCCCCACTTCTTAAAGAGTGTTACCCTTAACAAAGTAAATAAAAAAGTTGTTGAAAGTCTTATCAAATCAGGGGCTATGGACTCACTCCCTTTTAATCGCTCAACCAAATTTAATTCGTTAGAATCTATTATTTCTAAAATAGCTAATATTAATAAGAGTAATGAGCAAAATTTTAAAGGTCTCTTTGGAAATATTATTAATGAGAGTATTGTTGATGATAATTTTCCTATGAATGAGAGTGAAGAGTGGGATGAGAAAACTCTTTTACAAAACGAGAAAGAACTGCTCGGATTTTTTGTTTCAAGCCATCCGTTAAACAAGTATAAAAGGATATTGGAAGATTACCAAAATACAACGGTTGATGATATATTTAGTGAAGATTTTAAAAGTAGTTCTGTAAATATAGGTGGAATAGTGAGTAAAATTAAACTCCTCACAACTAAGAAAAAAGGGGAGAAGATGGCAAGTATCATACTTGAAGATTTTTCTGGTGAGATAGAGGTTGTAATATTCCCAAAACTTTTCTATGAAAAGGAGGGACTAATAAAGGAAGATTCTCTCCTCTTTATTCAAGGAGATGTTGATAAAGATGAAACAAATGCTAAAATAATAGCCAAAGAGATAATCCACTTAAGTGAAGTAAGAGAGAAATTTACAAATAAATTAACGATGGTTTTATACGGTATCCCCAAAAGAGAGGTAGTGGAAAAGTTGTATAATGATCTCAAAGATTACTTAGATGAGAACGGGAAGCATTTTTTGTCGATAAAAATTAAAACAGATGAGGGGGAAGTTTATATTAACTGCCCAGATTTTAGATTATCTGATACAGATACCATTATTAGAAACGTAAATAGCCAAAATAAAGAGTTTGATTTTATATTAGAGTAATCTGTTATGATAATAAGTGCAAGCAGAAGAAGTGATATCCCTGCTTTTTTTGGTGACCAATTTTACTCATCTTTAATTGATGGAAATTTTAAAATAAAGAATCCATTTAATCAGAGAATTTCCAATCTCACATTTAATTTAAAAGATATTGAGGGAATTGTCTTTTGGAGTAAAAATCCTAAAAACTTCTTTAAAAATTTAATTGAAATAAAAAAATTAAATATCCCTTTCTATTTTCAATTTACTCTCAATAATTATCCTTACGAAGTGGAACCTGAAATCCCTGATTTAAATCAAAGAGTAGAGATATTGAAGAAATTAGGTGATTTGATTTACCCGTCAAAGATAGTGTGGAGATATGATCCTATAATATTGACTAAAAAGTTTGGGGTATCGTTCCATTTAGAAAATTTTGAAATGATATTAGACAAAATTTATAACGATATTTTTGAGATAAAGATATCGTTTATTACTCTTTATCGAAAAATAAGGAAAAATTTTAATGATGTTATTCAGGATAGGGATAAAGAGATAGAGCTAATTGGAAAATTATCAGCCATATCTGACAGATATATCAAAAAAATAGGGATATGCTGTTACGACCTTAAAGTTTTACCTGAATCAAAGTGTGTAGATTCAAGATTATTTGGTAATACCCTCTTTCCCAAAAGAGATAAAGGTCAGAGAAAGTGGTGTAACTGTGATAAAAGTGTTGATGTAGGTTTTTATAAAAGCTGTGGATATAGGTGTTTATACTGTTATGCCAGATAGTGTAGAGGATGCTTTTTATTTTATAAATTACAAATTTTTACACTTGTTAGCCTAAAGTTTGTTAAAATCGAGTAAGCTGTTGATACTATTAGCTACCCGTTCTTGACTCTACTACATAGTTTTCAGATTCTCTCTTTGAGAATAAAAGTTGTTTAATGTTAAAGTTACAATAAAATACTCATGTAAAGTGCCTTAAAAATACCCGCCTGAAATATTGTAACTTACCTCTGGAAATAAAAATATTGCCAACTTTATTGGCAGATTATGGTTATTACTTTTTGATAATTCACAATTTTCGATTCATAATTCAACATTTATCATTATCCATTCATCATTCAAAATTCAACATTCAAAATTATTCAGTTGTGTATTTCCACTCTGAGATATTTCTTGTTTGAGTATCAAAGTTGATACCAACAAGGAA